>JAJYNV010000335.1 GCA_021786135.1 Bacillota bacterium | reverse complement strand
CGGGTTCGTCTGGTCCATAAGCTGCGACAGCTGCGACGAGCCGAAGAACTCCTTCACGGCCGCCACGACCGGGCGGATGTTGATCAGCGCCTGCGGCGTGATCGACTCCTGGTCCTGGATCGTCATGCGCTCGCGCACGACGCGCTCCATACGGGCGAGGCCGATGCGGAACTGGTTCTGCAGGAGTTCGCCCACGGAACGCAGGCGGCGGTTACCCAGGTGGTCGATGTCGTCGATGCTGCCAAGCCCGTGGTAGAGCGTGACCATATAGTTGACGGTCGCGATGACGTCTTGCGGCGTCTGTGTCTTGACGGTCGTGTCGGGCAACCCGTTCGAGATGACGCGCACCACCTCGCCGTCGCGCGTGCGCACGTCGACGGAGGAGATGCCGGCCGCGTCCACCTTTTCCGCAAGCTCTCGCGTGAAGACGTCGCCCGCGTGCACCAGCACGAGTCCCGTCTCTGGATGGCGGATGTCCTGCACCGCCTGCAGGCCGACCATGCGCCGCCGCAGCGACAGCTTCTTGTTGAACTTGTAACGGCCCACGGGCGCCAGGTCGTAGCGCTTGGGCTCGAAGAAGAGACTCTCGAGCAGAGTGCGCGCCGAATCGAACGTCGGCGGCTCGCCTGGGCGAATGCGCTTGTAGATCTCGACAAGCGCCTCGTCGGTGGTGGACGTGGGGTCCTTCTCGAGCGTGGCCTGGACATGCCCTTCGTCACCAAGAACCTCGAGGATCTGCGCATTCGAGGAAAGACCCATCGCGCGCAGGATCACCGTGGCCGGCAACTTGCGCGTGCGATCGACGCGCACCGAGAGGACGCCATTGGCCTCTGCCTCGAACTCGAGCCACGCGCCGCGGTTCGGAATCATCGTCGACGCGTAGATCGGGTTGCCGTCCGGGTCGAAGGTGCGGTGGAAGTAGACGCCCGGCGAGCGCACCAGCTGCGACACGATGACGCGCTCCGCACCATTGATGATGAACGTGCCCTTGTCAGTCATCAGAGGGAAGTCTCCCATAAAGACTTCCTGCTCCTTGACCTCGCCCGTCTCCTTGTTGATCAGTCGAACGCGTGCCTTAAGAGGTGCCGCAAAGTTGACGTCGCGCTCTTTGCACTCCTCGACGTCGTACTTGGGCTCGCCGAGCGCGTAGCCGACGAACTCCAGCACCAGTTTGCCGGTGAAGTCCTGGATCGGGCTGATGTCATCGAAGAGGTCCTTCAAACCTTCTTCGAGAAACCAGTGATAGGACTTCTGCTGAATTTCGATCAGGTTCGGCATATCCAGTACTTCCTGAATACGCGCGAAACTCAACCGTTCACGACTGCCAACCCTGACGGGATAGGCCAATCCGCGGTCCCCCCTCGTGCAGTCGCCTGACAGCGCCTACGCACTGACAGACTGTGACAAGTGTACACAATAGCAGAACGCGGCCTTGCGGTCAAGGATGGTCATCCTTGCCGCTGGCCGCCTTCCATGGGCCCAATCTCATAGGCCCTCTTCAGTTGGTACCTATGCTTCGCCGTTTCCCCGGAACTCTCCTGCCGCAATCGCGTCGACCGTCTCTGTCAGCATCTTCCGCCACACATCGATCGGCCGATCCAAAGGATACGCGCCAGCGGCGATGTCCGCAAGCAGCCGCTCGAGCGCCCCTTCCGCAAACGAGGCCACGGAGGCGGGGTATCCCCTCCTGCGCTCCTCGAACTCGTCGCGATCCACCACCTCCGGTCTGCCGTGCTCGCTCCCGCAGACAACGTCGAGATCGAGGTCGAGGAAGTCGACCGTCCTGGCGTCCCGGTCCACCTTCGGAGGCATGCAGATGTCGCCGTAGATTCCACCGAAGGATCCGTCGGCCTGGAACCACAGGGCGAGCTTGTAACCCCGTGCCGGCCAGACGAAGTCCCACGAAGGCTCTGCAAAGAAGAGCCCCTTCCCCTGCCCGACATACTCCATCCAGATATTTTCGGGCCGGGCGAAGAGGAGACAGCCCTCATCCCCAGGCACAGGGCCATAGGCGGGCCATCGCCGATGCGGCGTCCAGGGGTATTTGTAGGACGTCAGCGTGTAGCGTTCGAGCTTCATGTCAGGCAACCGGGGTGCCGGGCGGGACGTCCGCATCCGGCGCCAGAAGGATGACATCGGTCGCGTCCGGCACAGCCCCCAGGATCAGCACCTCCGAGCGCAACGGTCCAACCTGCCGCGGCGGCAGGTTGACGACCGCGATGCAGAGACGCCCCACGAGCTCTTCCGGTCGATAACGCCTAGTAATCTGCGCACTCGAGCTACGCTCACCCAGGGGACCGAAGTCGATTCGCAGCCGATAGGCGGGTTTCCTCGCCTCCGGAAAAGGCTCGGCCGAGGTGATCCGACCGATCCGCATATCGATCTTCTGGAAGTCCTCAATCGATGCCACGCGCAGCCTCCTTCTCCCAAGCCAGCAACCGTGCCTTCATGCGGCTACCGTCCCCGGAGCCATAGTTGCCGATGCCGCCGGACGCCGGCACGACCCGATGGCAGGGCACGAGCAGGACGAACGGGTTTCTCGCCATGGCCGATCCCGCCGCGCGCGCCGCGCCAGGTCGTCCAGCACGTACAGCGAGCTGACCGTACGTCGCCGTCTCCCCACAGGGAATCTCCATGGCGGCCCGCATCACGGCCCTGTGGAAGGATGGCACGCTCGACAGGTCCATCTCGAGAGGAAATCGACGGACGCCCTGCAGGTGCTCGCGCAGGGCCTGCTGCCACCCTGCAGGTGCCGGTTCCGCCTCTGCCACGTACGCGGTCGTCACCTCAACCAGTCTCTCATCCTCGACGCAGAAGAAGAGATCTCCAAAGGGCTCGCCCGCCGCGAGCCGGTACCACGCCATTGCTGGAGCGCCTCCCAACGCGATCCTGGCGCCATCGGCGCTGGACACTCAAACGCTTGTTCTGCCCGGGGGGGCCGCCTTCCTCTAGACGTCCACGCGGCCCGCAGTTCAGCGCACACTTTGCAAGCTCCACTGGAAGCTCGAGCGTTCGGGCTCCGTCACGGCGGGGACGTCGCCATGGGTGGGTAGAGTCTTCGTACCGACGAACAGCGCCTTCTCCTCGCTGAGCTCCTCGAGGTGCGTGCGAGCATTGAGGTAGATCTTGCCGGCGATCGTCTCCTTGCCCACCTCGCCCAGCGTCGCGTCATGGACAGTCACATCCCCGATGAGTCCGATCTTGAGGAGGCCGTGTGAAAGGCCCAAATAGGCGTAGGTGACGGGTGCGTCCGTGGCAGAAACCCCGACAGGCCTGGCCGTCCACGTGTCGCCGGGCTTCAGGCTGTGGTCCGGAAGCGGAATAGTCCCCTCCAGTGCGCCACCCGCCTTCTTGCCCGTATAGAGCATGGCCCTCGCGGCCCGCGGCGTCGCGAACGCCTGCAGGACCAGTCCCTTCGCGCTGACCTCGTAGGTGAGGACGGGATGGGGACCCCAGGGCATCTGCTCCGAGACGAGCGGGCCTCGAGCCCCCGCGGAGAGGGCGCGGTCGATTCGGATGGTCAGGACGTAGCCGCCGTCCGGCTGGGACGTGACGGTCTCGGTCATCTCCGTCTCCGACCGGATGACCGTGACGGCAGGCCGGCCTCCCGCCACGGCGGGACCCGTAACCTCTCGGAACGTCGACCGCATCTCGTACGTCACCCGAAGCGGCGTGCGCGGCTGCACGAACGTGAGGTTCACCGGTCGCCTTGGCTGCACGACGAAACGCTCGACGCTGCCGGCGGCGGCGAGCAGCACGAGAAGAAGGGCGGCTGCGGCGCCCCAGGAGCGCAAGGGGTAATGGAGGACCGGGCGGCGGGTGCCTAGCCTGACCGCCCGCCACATGAGGTCCGGGTCGCCGTGCCAGACCTGGTCGTATGCGGCGCCAAGCCGCCGCAGATCCCGCTCGAAGTCCGCGTCGTCATGCACCGTGCCTCGCCCCCTCTCCCGCCTGGTACGCTTCGCGCAGTCTCAGGCGGGCGCGATGCAGCCGGCTCTTGACCGTGCCGGCCGGCGCGCGCAGCAGGCGGCATATGGCGTCAAGCGGCATGTCGAGGGCGTAACGCAGGACGACGACCTCTCGCTCGTGATACGGCAGATGCCGCACGAGGTCTGCCATCAGCAGGGACTCCTCAAAGGTGGAAGGGTTCCCGCCGGGGTCGTGCGCTACCTCCGGCCGTCGCCTCCGCAACATGGTGCGAAGGACGTTGCGGGCTACCGCAAAGAGCAGAGCATCGTCGAAATGCGGCTGCGGGCGGTCGACGTAGTGCAAGTAGCGAAGCCAAGTCTCCTGCGCCGCATCAGCTGCGCGGGTTGGATCACCGAGCATCCCCAGGAAAAGGCGACCCACCCTGCGCTCGTTCTTCCGGTAGAACTGTTCGAAGGCTGCCTCGGCGTCCGCGTCCAGCGTGTGCCACCTCCGGTCTCCACCTTTCGCCACCTAACACGCGTCGAGTGGGAGATCGGTTGCACAGATTCCAGGAAATGCGACGCGATGCCTCTTCCTAAAGCTCTAGGCGCGGCCGCGCCTAGAGCCGGGCGACACCAAAAGGCGCAAGGCTCCACAGGCCACGCAGGGTGTCGGCCCTAGACCCGCCCTGAGAGGAGATCGACCCCCACGCCCCAGCAACGGTCGTGACGCGGTGCGACTCTGCGGCCACGAATCCGCCGAGGACTGGTTCGCTCCCGTCCCACACGTTCTTGACGCTGCGCACCCGGACTGTCCCCACGGACGGGCTCATCGACATCGGCACGACCCTCATCCCCTTCGCCCCCAGTCTGACAGCCAAAGGGGGCCGCGCCATCGTACTCGCGCACACCGACGACTCGTACCTGAGTTCCATCGCGACCAGTATCACGAGCCGCGACGCGCCGCTCGACAACGCGCGCGGGCGGCAACTTCGTCGAGGCTGAGGGTTGACGTCCTGTCGCTCCGTCGCCCACGCCGGTGCCCCGGGAAGATCTCGCCGAAGTTTCAGGGAGCCGGCGACTGGGAGCCAGCGAGGTCGGAAAGGAACGCTCTGACGCTCTCAAGGACCACCTCGGGTCGCTCGCGGTGCGGCACGTGGCCACAATTGTCCAGGATCACGACCTTGGCGTCCGTCGGCGATAGTGCTCCAATGCGTTCGGGAAAGGCCAGCGTTCCGTATTCGTCTCGATCGCCGTGCAGGGCGAGGATCGGACAGCGCACCCCGCCCAAGTCACCGTCGAGGCTCCAGTCGGCAAATGCGGACGACAGCCAGGTCTCGGTCCAGGCGTCGAGGACCCAGCGCGCCTTCTCCCCATGGTAGCGCGCCAGGCGCGCGATCTGGTCCGGCGCTCTCATCGCCGCACGTGCCTCGCTGACGCCGGCGATGGTGCGCGCCTCGACGAAGGCCTGTGCCGATTCCGTGATGATCGCCTCGGTTGCCTCAGGGAATGCCGCGCCTGCTGCAACCGCCATGGCACCCCCAACGCTATGGCCGTAGAAAACCATGCGACTCAAGTCGAGTGCATCCCTCAGCGCAGGCAGGACAGTCCGAGCTTCCTC
>JAJYNV010000002.1:2807-5544 GCA_021786135.1 Bacillota bacterium | reverse complement strand
CAGCACGGAGAACGCGACCCCGGGCGGAAACACTGTCCACCATTGGCCGCCGAAGACACCATCCATGTTGGCCGCGAACATCGTCGCCCAGTTCCAGGGCGGAGGCAGTCCCAGACCGACGAACGTCGTGATCGCCATGATCAGCACGACGTTCGCGAAGAGATTTGCGGTGGCGAGGATGATGTCGTCGAGCATGTTCGGCACAAGGTGCCGCAAAAGGATGCGTCCGCGCCTGGCGCCGCTTGCCTCCGCCGCCTCCATGAAAGGCAGGCTGCGGAGCGCCAGCGTGCGCGCCCGCACGATGCGCGCCATGGCCGGCCAGGATGTGAGGGCGACAGCAAGCACGAGAACCTCGGTACTGGCCTCAAAGAGCGCATCGAGCAGCAGGATGGGCACCACCTGCGGGATGCTCAGGAAGATGTCCGTCAGACGCATCAGGAGCGAGTCGGCCGTGTCGCCGGCCACACCTGACACAATTCCGATGAGGATGCCCACAACCGATGCGACGAAGGTGGCCACGAAGCCTGTGATGATCGGGGCCTGTCCCCCAATCATCATCTGGGCAAGCTCATCCTGGCCCAGCACGTTGGTGCCGAGCGGGTGGCGCGGACTCGGCGGCAGGAACTGCTGCGCGACGTTGATGGCCGTTTCGCCAGCATGGTACGAGAAGAGCAGTGGACCGACAAACGAGAACAGCACGATGAAAGCGAGCATGCCGCCGCCTATCCAGAACAGCGGCTGGCGAACCAGACGGCGGGCCATGCGGGCCGCCGTCGGCAGGCTTCGTTCGTGTGGCGCGGGGTCGGCAGGCGTATGCGAGAGGGAGAGCGTGGTCAGGACCTCCTCTAGTACCGTGCAAGGCAGCCAGCGCGACGGAGCGGGGAGTTGGACTAAGGCATCTAAGAATTTTCTTCAGCATATCTCAAGCACCGCCTCTAAACTTGGGCCATGGACGCAGGCGGCACGTCGCGGGTGCTGGCTTGCTTTTCCTTGTACCACAGCGGGATACATAAATGCAGGTGATTGAGACGCAGGGCTATCAAACGAAACCCGGACGCGGCGACGCGGCGTATCTGCTGCCGATGGGCGCCGCGCTGGTGATACTGGCGGGAGTCGGCGCACTCTCCTCACCGTCCCCTCTAGCGCTTTGGCTCGCGCCTGCCGTGGCGGCATTGGCCCTTGGTGCCACACGCCTCGCGCGGCCGTACGTCGCCAACCCGACGTTCGCCCTTAGGATCGCCTGGCATAGCACAGCCGCCCTTGCCGGGCTGATCCTCCTCGTCGGCGCCGAGGACGGCCTAGCGTTCTTCGCGTACATGGCGTTGCTGCTCGTCGGCTGGCTCGAGATCACAGCCCCGGACAGAAGTGCAACCACCGATGCGAGCAGCGTTGGCGCCTGGATTCTCAGGCACAAGGTGTTTGTGGCAACCTTCGCCGCCCTTCTGCTGGCCTGGCTCCCGTACTGGCTCAGCTACTTTCCCGCCATCATGTCACCAGACTCCCTCAGCGAGTGGAGTCAGGCGTCCTCGTTCCACCTGAGCGACTACAGCCCGGCGGTCTACACGCTCTATATCTGGCTGATCGGGACGCATGCCCACAGTCCCGCTGCCGCGAGCCTCCTGCAGCTGCTGCTCAGTTCCGCGCTGATCGCCGGTCAATTCGCATACCTAAGCCGAAACAACGCAAGGCGCTGGCTCCTGGCCATAAGTCTCGGCCTCTATCTCGCGCTGCCCATCTTCGGCACATTCACGGTCACACTCTGGCACGACATTCTCTACTCGCTGCTCGTTCTCTGGGTAACCCACGCCATGTACCTGATGTACGTGACCAAAGGCGATTGGCTCAAGAGCAGATGGAACAGCTGGGCGCTCGGCCTGGCGCTCCTTCTGATCCCTCTCTTGGCCCATAACGGCCTGAGTGTGGTATTCGGCGTGCTGGTGGCCGCCGCGCTCGTCCTGCGTCGCTGGCGCTGGCGCGTCCTGGCGATCGCAGGCGGGTGGTTTGCTGGTTTCCTCTTCGTGCAGCTGCTGGTCTACCCATGGCTCGGCGTCCAGCCGTACTCGAAGGCTTTCGCGAGCGAGGCCCTGATCCACCAGATCAGCGCCGCGATTGCGCAGCATGGCACGACAGGGCTGTCAGCCACCGAAAAGGGCTACCTCCAGGAGATCATGCCGTTCAAGGACTGGGTGCAGAAGTATAATCCCTACACGCCCCAGTTCCTCGTGTCGAAGCGCTTCAATCCGTCCTACAACGAGACGCCGATTGATCGCCACTATACGGAATTCCTTAAAATCTGGGCAGAGGTCGGCCTGCGTTATCCCGACTCCTACCTGCAGGAGCGCATCTCGGAGAACGCCCTGATCCTCAAGGCTACCGGCGACTACCGCATCGCGCTCAGTTCCTTGCGCATCGCACCCAATGGCATGAACCTCAAGACACACAGCGCGGCGCAGGCCCTGCTCGACACTCTGCGCCGCATCACGAACTTCACCACCACCTACATGATCTGGCTCTGGCGGCCCTTCTGGGTGATGTGGCTGCTCTTCCTGCTGACCGCTCTCGGAGCCCTCCTGCGCGGTCGCGTCATCCTCTTCGCGGCCATCCCATGGCTGTTCCAGGTGCTTGGACTCGCCATATCGATCCAAGGTCAGTCCGTCCGCTACTACTACAGTCTTTTCTTGATCCTGCCCTACTTCCTCGCGATCGTCTTCCTGCGGGCAAGGGGGCAACCGTCGCT
>JAJYNV010000002.1:0-2797 GCA_021786135.1 Bacillota bacterium | reverse complement strand
GTCGCTTGCGAAGCGCGGCTGGACCACGTGGCGATGGCTCCGTCGCGTCCGGAACCCGGCGCCGCAAGGTCTCGAGCAGCAAGGCTAGGCGTCCAGCTGCCGCAGCCTGGCCGCCACCGTCGCGCGCCGGGCGCCAGGCAGGAATGTCCCTTGGTGCATCAGGCGGTGGAGCAGCTCAAGCGCGATCTGTGGTCTGGCCACGCCGCAGCGGCGGCAGGCCGATGAACGCTCGGGAATATTGAGCCAGAAGCCATCGACATAGGGCCGGGCGGCCACAGCGTCCCGGTAAAGTTGGGCCGCCGGTATGGCTCGTCCGCCTGGGTTCGTGCTGAGGCCGGCGATGACCACGATCCGCGGGTTGGCATCGTGCGCCTGATCGGCCGCGGCAGAGACAAATTCCTTATAGAGTGCCGTGTTGCGTTCGAAGCCCTGCGCCTGGACCTCGAAGATGTCCGCGGACTTGGCCACCTGGGCGACGAGCCCGCTCTTCAGATATGAGGTGTAGGCGGGCACCACGCGCACCGGCCATGGTCGCACCAGATTCGCGGAAGGCGTCGCGACCAGAAGGAGTCCCTTGCGTCGGGCAAGACGGGCCGCAAGCCGATAATAGCGGGCAGGATGCCGCTGCTCCGAGAGCGGCGTCTGCGCCCAGTGCTCGAGGTCCAGGATCACAAGGCGCGGGGAGCCTGATCCCTTCACCCCGCTGCGCAGGCTCTGGTAGCTGCCGAAGGCCTGCGATCGCTGCGCGGAGAGCGCTGGAAAGCGGCTGTGCGGCCCTCCGACCAGAATGGAGTATCGGTCCGACGAGAAGAACGTCTTGACAAGTTCCCCGCTGCCGGGAAGGGCGCTCAGCCGGTGCAGCGAGCGCAACGTGATCATCCAGATCATGCCGCTTCTGCTGACCGGCTGGTCGGCTGCCGACGCCGTCTCCGTCTGGGCGGCAACGCCGACGGCAAGGGCCAGCGCCAAGAGGGGAAGCCATATCCGCCGCCGCGCCACAGCTGCCGTGCGCAAGCCCGTGCCTCCTCCCGAGAAGCGCGCCTCGGCTTTCGCGGAGTGTACCACGTAGCTTGGCCAGAATGAAGTGCGAGCACCCGGTTTCGCTCTCGCCGTACCGGGTGCTCTCGTGATCTCTTCGCTAGCGGGGCGCGAGCCAGCCGCTCAAGTCACGGCCGATAAGATCCTGTGTACGCAGGATGTCATCACGAAACCGCGTCGTCAGTGTCATGCGCAACTCGGGATCGAGATGCGGACGTTGCAGCGTGTGGTGCAGGAGCCACGACCTGACCGCCTTGCGCTGCCGCTCCGTGAGAACGCTGCGCAGGGCCCGGCGTACCGGGTTCGGGTGCGTGAGGAGCACGTGGACGAACTGGTTTTTGGGGATGCCGGAGTTTTCGTTGATGCGCGGCGGCAGGACCGGAATAATGCCGGGATGAACACCGAGAAATGTAAAAATGCTCGTATAGACCCCGACTCTGTCCTTCGCGAGGTCCTCGTAGAGTAGAACGAGCACCTGATCGCGAGAGAACTCTGCAAAGTAGCGCGTGATCTGCTCGCCGTAGTAGCCGAGTCCCGTGTAGGCCCAAGATGGCGCCCAGCGGCTTCTCAGCCGCTCATCCTCCGCTTCGATGGCACGCCGGAAGTCGAGTTCGGTCTCACGCCCCTCCTGGATGTGCTCGAGGAAGTTCGAGTAGGCCCGGTCGACCGGATGGCGCAGGATACAGATCAGTCGGGCGTCGGGGAGGCTCTCCTTGATCCTCCGCGGTGCCTCCGGCGCGGCGAGGTACAAGGTCGACGCCTCGCCAACGGCCTTGGCGCCATCCGCGTCAGCGAAGAGCTCCTCATACTCGGCCCACGATGCCACCGGCTGGCCGTCGCGAGGTCCGCGCCATGGCCCGTACTGTCCTGTAAGCTCACTGAACCAAGGTTCCTTGCGCGGGCTCATGTAGACTTCCGGGTGCTGCGACAAACCCTCGTAGAGCGTCGTCGTGCCTGCGCGCGGCGCTCCGAGGATTAGGAAGTTGGGTCTCACGCCTTTAGCCCCGCACTAGAGGGAAACAACGCACGACACGCCTTTCCGGGCCTAGTCGGCCACCATGCTGCGATAGCCATCCGCGAGCACCTCCGCAACCTCTGGACGCATGAACTCCCCGGGCGGAAACTCGCCGGCCTGAAGCATCGCGCGCACCTTCGTCCCGCTCAGGCTGATGCGCTCGCTGGCGTCGTGCGGGCAGGTTTTCTCCGTCGCCATGCCCCTGCACGCATTGCAGTAGAACGCGTTCTCAAACCTGAGCATCTCGATGCCGATCTCGTCCGCCAGCGACGAGACGAGTTCCTGGGCCGCGTAGGTGCCATAGTAGTTGCCCACTCCGGCGTGGTCGCGCCCGACGATGAAATGGGTGCACCCGTAGTTGCGGCGGGCGATCGCGTGGAAGACCGCTTCCCGGGGGCCCGCGTAGCGCATGGCCGCGGGAAAGCCGGATAGCATGATGCGGTCCGACGGGAAGTAATGCTCGAGCAGAGTCTCATAACTCCGCATGCGGATATCCGCAGGCACGTCGTCGGACTTCGTGGCTCCGACGAGAGGATGGAGAATCGCCCCGTCGAGTGTCTCGAGGGCGACCTTGATCATGTACTCGTGAGCGCGGTGCAAGGCGTTGCGCGTCTGGAATGCGACGACCGTCCGCCATCCGCGCTCCGCGATCGCAAGGCGCACCTCGCGGGGAGTGAGGGCAAGCCCCCCGCCCTGCGCGGCGGGGTGGTCCAGCAGCCAGATCGGGCCGCCAAACAGCGTGTC
>JAJYNV010000213.1 GCA_021786135.1 Bacillota bacterium | reverse complement strand
TACGGGCGAGGAAAGCAGGAATGAGTGGCCAATTGACGAATCATAGGCGTCGACAATCGGCACAGGGAGGGGTACCTACGAACAAGACCGAGCTGGTAGCGAAGGTCGCCGAACGCGCCGGGATGATCAAGAAGGACGCGGACAAGGCAGTCACCGCCTTCGTTGAAACGGTCGAAGAAGCTTTGACCGGTGGCGACAAGGTGTCGCTCGTTGGGTTCGGTACCTTCGAGGTTCGGTCGCGCGCCGCGCGCAAGGGCCTGAACCCGCAGACCAAGAAGGAGATCAAGATTCCGGCCAGCCGCGTACCGGCCTTCAAGGCGGGCAAGGCTCTGAAGGACTCGGTCGCCAAGTAGGGCGTATTGCGGGGAGCCGGGAGCATCCTGCGGATGCTTGCCGGCTTCCTTCCTTTTACCGAGGAGGTGGCCGCCGTGCGCCTGGACAAGTGGCTCAAGGTGGCGCGCGTCATCAAACGTCGAACGCTCGCGCACGATGCCGCGGACACGGGGCGGGTAACGTTGAACGGCAAGCCCGCGAAGCCGTCGGCGGAGGTACATGTCGGCGACGAGATGGTGGTCGATATCGGCGGACGCGAGACGGCCCTGCGCGTGCTGCTGGTGCCAGATCGACCGCTGCCGCGGGGCGCCGATGAACTCTACGAGGTGGTCTGGGTACGGCAGAAGGGGCCGGGAGCGTTGGAATGACGCAAGAAGGACAAAATCGCGAGCCGGGCGCTGCCAGCGTCCGGCTCGTCCGCTTCTTGCCATGCATCGCGCAACGGTGCCTTCGGCCAGCCTAGGTAGCGGAGGAGGGGAGACATGGCTGAGCTCCTGCGTCGGTGGCGTTACCCAGCGCTCGTCGCGGCGCTCTTTCTTGTGCTGTTGATCTTCGTCCTCGCCAGGCAGGCCAGATCGCCCCGCCAACCGTCTTCTGTTCCCCGCGCGGCATTGAGCCTTTTCTGGCGGCCGATGGTCATGGGTTTCTACGAGAATCAAGGCACGGGTCCCGGGACCTCATGGGCTTCACTCGTTGCCCACGCGCGGCAGATACAGATCACGAGTCCTTACTGGTACCGCATCAACGCTTCCGGCAATCTGACGCACGACATGGCGGTCTCGCAGGTGACCAAGTTTGCGCACGGCCATCGAAGCTTCGTTTGGCCGCTTATAGGCAACTCCGGCAAGGATCCCATGTACAGCGCCTCGACGCGCAGCCGGATGATCACCACGATCGAGAGCCTGGTGCGTCGCCATGGCTACGATGGCGTGCTCATCGACTTTGAACTGCTTACCCCCTATTCCCGCGACGATCTCTCCACCTTCCTGAATGATCTAGGCAGGACGCTGCACCGAGAGGGGAAGGGACTCGGGGTCGCGGTCTTCCCGAAGGTGGGCATCAGTCAGGACGTCAGCTTCCCCTACGATTATCCAGCCCTCGGCAAGGTCACCGACGCCGTGGTGATCATGGCCTACGACCACCACTATCAGGGCGGACCGGCTGGGCCCATTGCGCCTTTGCCCTGGGTGCGCAATAACGTGAATTTCGCGCTGGGACACGTCCCCAGCCAAAGGATCTACCTTGGCGTCGCCGCCTACGGCTACGACTGGACCGGCTCCGGGCAGAGCAACCCGATCACGACGCTACATGCGCAAGCCCTGCTGACGAAGTACGGCATCACGCCCACCTGGGATGCCGTGTCGCAGGAGTACCACTTCCGCTATGTCGACGGCGGGCAGAGCCACGACATCTGGTACGAGGATCAGCGCTCGTTCGCCCAGAAGCTCGCTTTGGCCAAGGCAGCGCGCCTCGGCGGAATAGCCCTTTGGGAACTCGGCGGCGAGAGTCCGGACATCTGGACGCAGCTGAAGCACACGAGCCTCCTCTCCTGACGTCAGGCGAGCAGGACTGCGCCGACCACCACAAGCGCAGTGCCGGCCCACGCCAGCGGCGTGGGCCGCTCGCGCAGTCTCAGATAGCCGAGCACGGCGGCGAAGAGGGGAGCCGTCTGCCGCATGGCGATGGTAGGCGCCAACGGTCCGAGACGGTAGGCGTAGAGCAGCATGAGGTACGACGCCAGACTGAGCGCGCCGAAGAGCGGCGCCAAGCGATCACCCGGGCCAGGTTGCGCCCGCAGGGCGAAGGGCGCCGTGAGCACGGTCGCACCCGTATAGAGCAAGGCGATGTAGAGAAGCGGCGGCGCGTGCTGTACGCCACGGCTGTCCACGAACGTGTAAGCGGCGATCAAGAGGCCGATCCAGGCGACGCGCAGGAGGTCCTTCGGCCGCTCCGGTCGGCCTGAGACAAGGACGCTGCCCCCGAGCACGAGGGTGATGGCGACCCAGTTGAGCGGGCCCTGGTTCTGGCCGAGCAACAGGAGCGCCGCCAGGGATGCGAGCAGCACCCCGCCGGCGCGCGACAGTGTGTAGGCCCAATGCAGTTCGCCTGTGCGATACGCGGCGGCCAGCGAGGTGAAATAGAAGGCGTGGACGATCGAAGTCGCGAGAAGGTAGGGCCACAGGCCCTGCCAGTCGGCGTCTCGCCAGAGCCCAAGGGACAGGATCAGGGCGAGAACCGCGGAGGAGCCCGCCAGCAGCCACATGAACCTGAGCCGCCCGCTTTCCTGCCGTGCAGCGGCATTCCAAAGCACATGCAGCACGGCGGAACCGAGCGCCAGAAGCAAGGCTGCGTGCGACACGGGTTCACCCCCCAGGTCGCCCGGGACTTCCTAGAGTTCGATCTGCGCTGACCAGCCGGCCTCTCGCAGCGGGCTGAGGGTCTCCTCTACAAACTTCCGGTGCCTCGGGTCCTCGATGTAGGCGGTGAAGTCCGCGGGGGAGCGGAAGTCCAGCGTGACGGCGTAGTCGGCCGCAATGCCGGAACTGCCGGGCAGGCCGAGAGCCTTGCCTACGTGGCCATCGGCTACGGCGGGAATTTCACGCAGCAGCTGGCGGAATGCGGCATCGAGGGCGGTGACGTCTTCCGGGCGGACACCTTGCCTGAGCTTGAGCAGCAAGACGTGGCGTAGCATGGTTTACCTCCTCAGGAGATGATCTCGGCCGAAGGTGCGGGCGTTTCGTGACTGCGGTAGGTTGCGAAGGCAAGAGCCGTGGCAAGCCAGAGCACAGCTGGGCTGAGGAGGATGCCGAGAAGCTGTCCTGTTGTTCCGAGCAGCTGCTCGATCAATCCGGCCACGAGGTCGATGACGATCGAGATGGCCAGGGTAAGCAGCCAGTGTCCGAATCGACCGCGCCCATAGGCCTCAGTGAACGCGCGGGCAAAGCCCACGAGGACAGGCACCTCGGCGACGTAGATGATCGCCTGAGCCGCCTGCATATACGGTCCGACCGCGATCACCAGGACGATGACGATGACCGCGAAGATGCCTATCAGGCGATAGACTTCAGCGGGCTGGAGGCTGGTGAGCCCCGTGATCTGGCCCAGTCCTGCAAAGGCGCCGCTTACGCCGAGCAGGATCAGGATGACGATCGTCACTGCGATGGCTACCAAAAGGTTGATGCCGAATAGCCCCAAAGTGCGCCCCCAAAGACGGTAGCCGCGCGCCCAGAACGGGCTGGGGGGATCTCCTCGCGCCGCCTCTCCCAGGGCTCCGAGAGCAGCGCCGTATCCGAACGCCAGCTCGGCGACCACGGCCGCGATCGCCACGAGGAACATGACACCCGCCGTCTGACCGGAGCTGGCACGGTTGGACAGGGCGACCAGGCCCACGATGAGCGCTGCCGCGACGACCGTCAGGAGCATCTGGACGTAGACATCCGCCCTGGTGCGCAGAATCCTGCCCCACAGGGCGAAGATCGACGACATCCAACCACCCCTTCACACATAAAGACGTCCCGCAGCGCCGGGCACGGGAACACCCATCACTTCGCCCACACGGCCTGTGGCTCCTTCGCCGAGGCAGCAACGGACACCGTCGCGCATAGCATCGATTAGCAGGGGGTGACCCAATGGCCGGTGCAGCCGACGACAAGCACCATGCCCTTAGTCTGCGCGACCGCCATCTCCTGGAGTTGACCGGCGTCACCAAGGTGGAATCCTTCGACGAGCACGAGATTGCCCTGTCGACGCAGTTGGGCATGCTCTCCGTCAAGGGCGAGAACCTGCACATCCGCCACCTTGATCTCGAGAACGGCGATCTCCAGCTGGATGGCACGGTCGTCACGCTCAGCTATCAGCAGGACAGCCGGCGCAAGGGGCGTCTTGGCCGGCTGCTCAGATGATCGACCTGCCACTCGCCGAACAACTTGACCGATTGATCTGGGCGGCAGCCATCGGTTTTGGTCTTGTGCCGCTCTGGTACCTCGTCGTGAAGCTGTGCGGACGGCGGGGATTCTGGCGAGGGTTTCTCGAGTTCTGGCTCCTTGGGCTTTTGAGCATCGCGGCAGCCGCCGCCGTTTTCATCGGCACGCTGGGTGACCTCAGGGCGTACGTGCCCGTTGGACTTATCGGCGGCGGTACAGTTTCTGCAGCAATTCTCCATATCCTGAGGGTTCCGTGGCAGGAGACGCGACGCTCACGCAGAATCTAAAGTGACGTTCTATCCACAAAATGTGGACAAATTGTGGACAAGCAAGGAGGCGAGGCGCAGGTGCACCTGGAAATCCGGGGGGCAGAGCGTCTCAGCTTCCGGGAGCGGCAGGTCGTAACCCTGAAGGAGACAGGGGTACGACAGGATGCCATTGCGCATCAGCTCTCCTTGAGCGAGTCCAGCGTCGCCACTCTGCTCCATCGCGCAAAGACGAAGGGCTATCAGGTCGTCATCGTCATCGACGGTGACCCTCTCGCCTTGAACACCGAAGGTTTGGAGGAGGAAGAGGAGATTGGCGAAGGCAGCTGACGCGATCGGCCTCGCGGTCCTCCGCGCGCCAGCGCCACAGCGCAGGGTGCCGGTCGAGAAGGAGGAGCGCCAGACTCGACCCCGTCGCAAGGCGCGGCGCCGCTTGCGCCTGCGGTTTGGTCGTCTGATGTTTGCCGCGGCCATCGCCTATCTTGTCGGCGCAGGAGCTATTGGCGAGTTGCAACTCCTGCACGTGCAGACGCAGGAGCATCAGATGCTGCAACAGCTCAACGCCGCAAAGGGGCATGCTGCGCAGCTCAAGACCGAGGTGCGCCAGCTCAGGACGCAGACCGGGGAGGCCCAGGCTGTGCGCCAGGTCCTGCGCTATGCGCCTACCAGCGGGGCGCCGGTGATCATCACGGTTCAGCCCTGATCTTCCTTTGCATCGGTTGGAAACGGCTGCTCACCCGGCGCGCGCTCTGCGTGCGCCGCGTTGTACCGCTCTTGGCCGCGGCGCCATGTCAGCGGCCAGGTGGCCGAAGGCAGCCTGGGATCGGGTGGCCTGCGTTCACGCGAGGAGATCCCCGGCTTGACTGGACGAGCAGAATCTCGCTAAACTTCGTATCAGAGGTATTGGGCACATCAGCCCAGTTGGAAAGCGGGGAGACTTTGGCGGAGGAAGAGATCGTCGTCGGGTCCGTGGTCGAGGGCGTGGTGACGGGCATCACGCGCTTCGGCGCATTTGTGTTGCTCCC
>JAJYNV010000208.1 GCA_021786135.1 Bacillota bacterium | reverse complement strand
CAGGCCTCGGCCACCTGGTCAGCGCCTTCGTCCTGCAGAATCGCGTAGATCGCGTCATCAAACTCGAGCACGCCCTCCTGGGCGAGCTGTCCGCTCAGTCGATAGACGCGTGTCGGCTTCTTCGGTCCCTCGCCCTCCCGCACCCTATTGACAACCGCCTGGGCGTCCCAGCCCATGCGATCGGCCAGTACAGGCACCGCGCCGCCCCAGGCGAGGTTCTGCACGATGCCGTAGGTGGAGAGATCCTGGTCATTCAGCACGGTCCTGGTCCCCCTCATGCTCCTCGATCCGCGCGTCGATCACCAGGCAGAGCCTGCGGCTTCGCAAAAAAGGCTTGGCCAAAAACTTTGGACGGCCCTTCACCAGCACTTGCAAGGGATCCGACGCCGACTGGTCCAGCAGCACAACGTCGCCCGCGGAGAGATCGAGGAACTCGGCCACCGTCAGGGTGGTGTAGCCGAGGAGGGCCATCATGTCCACCTCGATGCCCATAGCGGCCGTGCGCAGAAGCCTGGCGCCCTCGATGTCCGCCGGTCTGTCCTCGTTCTGCTCCGTGAGCAGGGCGACCGAGGTGAGCTTAGGCAGGATCGGCTTGAGCGACTCGTAGGGGATTACGATGGTGAGGTCTCCGGAATGGTGGGCGAAGGAGATCTCGATATCGATCTGGACGATGGCCTCCTGCGGCCCGACAAGCCGCAGGAACTGTGGGGAGGCCTCGAGCAGGCGGATCACGGGGTGCAAGCGCTCGACGCCGGCCCAGCTTTCGCCCAGGGCCTCGAGAAAGACGGGCAGGCCGCGCTCCAGCACGTGAATGTCGATATCCGTGAACGGGCGGTCCTCGACCGATACATCGCCCGAGCCGCCCAACAGGCGGTCGATGAGGGCATGGCCGAGCGACGGGCTGAGGCGCATCAGCTGCGCTCCCGTGAGCGGCTCTGCCGCCAGGGTCACGACGATGCTGCGCGCCGGCTGCGACCGGACGACATCCTCGAATACCGTCTGTACGACGTCCCTGAGTTCGCAGGTGACGCGCGTCCTGAGGTAGGCCGTGAGGTAGGTGCCAAGGAGCCCCGCCAGGTGTTCGTGCATGCGCTCGAGAGAGCGCATCTGATCGGCCGAGAGCCGGCGGGATCTGCGGAAGTCGTAGACGTGCGGCGGTGCCTTGAGACCCGAAACCTCGCTCGCGCGCGCCTTCGCCATCCTAGCCCCCCCTCTCGCGACGACGCCCAAGCTCAAGACTGGACGGAGATCACCTGGCTCACCGGCAGCTGCGTGCCGTTGATCGTCAGCATCGGCTGCCCCTGCACCATGGTCAGCTCGGTCACGGTACCGCTGACCTGCGTACCGGAACTCGTCTGCGCCGTGACCTGCTTACCGAGGAGTTGGAGGCCCTGCGTCGCCACCTCGTTGGTCAGGATCGACTGCGTCAGGGTCTGCAGCTGCGAGATGTCCACGACCTCCGAGAACGAGGCCATCTCCTGCAGAAACTGGTCACTGGAGACGGGGTTCGTGGGATCCTGGTTCTGCATCTGCGCCACCAGCAGCTGCAGGAAGTCGTTCTGTGTCAGACCGCTGACGCCGGTCTGGCTTCCCTGGCTGCTGTTGCTGCTGCTAGATCCGCCGATCGAACTGATGGACATCTAGCCGCTCCTCCTTCCGGCAGAGCTCCTGCCGCTGGCCACGACGATGCGGGGCCGCTCGGCAGCGGTCACTTCCACGCTGCTTGCCTTGAAGCCCAGCGCACCCAGGCGCTGGCGCAGATCTTCCTCTCCACCTTGCAGTACCGCCACCGTCGCCGGATTCTCGGCGCGCAGCACGGCGACGATGCCGTTCTGCGCCGCACGCAACGTGACCTGTACGTGCCCCAGCTCAGGCGGATCGAGCTGTAGGCGCACCGAAGCGGCCCCTGACTCCATGGCGGCCGCCGTACGCTGAGCCACCGCCGCCACCTGCGCGGCGACGGACGCGCTGTCGACCGGGGCCGCCCCGGAGAAGCCCGTCTCTGCGCCAGAGGCGGAACCCACTTGAGCTCCGCTGAATGCCATCGCTCGACCAGATTCGCCGCCACCCGGCAAAACTCCCGCCTCGGAACGCGTCCGCTGCGACAGGGGGTGCGTTCCTGCAAACGGAGCCGGGCTCGCGGTCCCATGCGCTGCCGCCTGCGCTCTCGCAGCGGTGGCGACGCCCGATGTGGCGGTCTCGGGGCCGACCGTCGGTGCAAGGCTTGCAGGCTGCGAGGCTGCCAACGGGGGACGGGTCGGCATTTGGCTGCGGACCGCGCCGGTCGGGAGGGCTGCCTTCGGCTCGACTGGCGGAAGACCTGTACTGACGGGGGTTCCCGCCGCCACGACCGACGACGCCTTCGCGACGGAACTGGCGACCACCGCGACGGTCGTCTCCCGCAAGGGCGTTGCCTGGGCCGCTCTCGATCCGGCGACCGGTGCCTCAGCTGACACCTTCGCCCCAGCCTCGGCAAGACGCAGGTTCTGCCCTTCAACCGCCGCCTTCGGATCAGAGGAAGGAAGCGTGACCTTCGTCGACGCGATCTGCGCCTCTATGGGCGCCTTCGCATCAGGGGCGGAAGGGATGGCCTTCGCCGACGCGGACTGCGCCTCTATGGGCGCCTTCGCCTCAGGGGCGGAAGGGATGGCCCTCGCCGACGCGATCTGGGCCGCGCCGCCTTGCGACGAGCCGTGAACATCTGCTCCACTACCAGCGGCCACGCTTGGCGAGGGAAGGTTGCCGCGCAGGCCGGCGGCGGTCGGCAACTGCTCTATGGCCTGAGCGGCCACCGCCAGGTAGGGCACCGCCCCTTTAGCCTCGGTGCGGCTCTTCTCGGGCCCGGCCTTCGAGGCAGGCTCAGGAGCGGCCATGGCACCTCTGAGGGCCTCGCCGAACCCCTTGGCGGACTTTCCCGTCGTGGCCTTCCCCTCGACGTTCAGGGGCAGAGCACCGATTGCCGCGCTCACCATGGCCTCGTCCCTCCTTCCCGCCGGATATCGTCAAGGGTTTTCTGCTCGCTCCCCATCTCGGCCGCCTGTCGACGCCTCTTCTCGAGGTCGTCGAGGTGCCTCATCTGCTCCTCGCGCACCATCGCGTGCTGCAGGTCGCCGCGGCGCATGTTCAGAGCCCTCTGCAGCCGGCGCTCCTGAATGTCCTGCAGCCGCTCCTCATCAAGGCGCTCAAGCACCTCGAAGCGCTGCTGCAGGAAGTGCACGCTGCTCTGCGGGCGGCCCGCCGCCGCCGTCATCCTGCTCTCGGCCTCACGCCTGCGCTCGCGCGCCGCCTGAGTTGCCGCCTCGGCCTCACTCGCCTTCTCCTGCGCTCTGCGCATGGCCACGGCGGCCATGTCGGATTCGTGGCGGCGCAGTTTCAGCAGGCGCTCCATGCGGTTCATCGGCAGGTCTCCTCGAGTCCCTGAATCGCCGTGTCAAACGGCACGATGTCGTGTTCCCCCTGGCGCAGGAACTCGATGATGCGCGGCCGCAGGGCGACCGCACGGTCGACATCGGCGCTCGCGCCGGCCTGGTAGGCGCCGATGCGGATGAGGTCCTTGGCGTCCTCGTAGAGCGCCCAGTGTCCCCTCAGCTGCTGCGAGAGCTCCTGATGCTCTGGGCTCACTATCTGGCGCATGACGCGGGAGATCGAACGGCCGACGTCCATGGCGGGGAAGATGCCGGCATCGGCGAGATCGCGCGTGAGCACGATGTGCCCGTCGAGCACGCTGCGCGCCGCATCGGCCACCGGCTCCTGCATGTCGTCGCCCTCGACGAGCACGGTATAGAACCCAGTGATCGACCCGGCCCTGGCCGTGCCCGCGCGTTCCAAGAGGCGTGGCAGGATGGCGAACGAGGAAGGCGGGTAGCCGCGCGTGGCAGGCGGCTCGCCAGCGGCGAGTCCAACCTCGCGCTGCGCCGTGGCGACCCTGGTGATGGAATCGAAGAGGAGCAGCACCTTGAGGCCGCGGTCGCGGAAGTACTCCGCGATGGCCGTCGCGGTAAAGGCGGCCTGGACGCGCACGAGAGCGGGCTCGTCCGAGGTGGCGACGACCACGACGCTGCGGGCCATGCCGTCGGGGCCAAGGTCCCGCAGCACGAACTCCTGCACCTCGCGGCTGCGCTCTCCCACGAGAGCGATCACCGCGACGTCGGCGGCGGAACCGCGCGCCATCATGCCGAGCAGCACACTCTTGCCGACGCCGGGTCCGGAGAAGATGCCGATGCGCTGACCCGCGCCAAGCGTTGTCAGGGCGTCGATGGCCTTGACGCCTGTCGGCAGCACCTCTCGGATGAGCGGCCGTTCGAGCGGGCTCGGCGCAGGACGGTCGGTCGGAATGCGCTCGTCCGGCACAATGGGCGGCTGGCCATCGATCGGCGCGCCGAACGCGTCGACCGCCCGACCTACGAGTGCCGGACTCACCGGAATGGTCAAGGGCTCGCGCGCAGGCCGCACCGTGGCGCCTGGCGCGATGTCGCGGCCGCGCCCGAGCGGCATCAGGATGACGCGTCCCTCGCGGAAGCCGACCACCTCGGCGGGGAGGGGCCTGCCGCCCGGCTGCTCGACGTAGCAGATCTCGCCTATGGCAACCTGCGGTCCCTGGGACTGGATCGAGAGGCCGACAGCCTCAATCACCCTGCCGTACTCCTGCCGCCCCGGCACGCCTTGCATGGCCGAGCGGTAGCGATCGAGCTCAAACGCCACGGCGTGCCACCTCCTCGAAGGCCTGCGAGATGGCCAGGAGTCCCTCGCGCCAGTTGCGCTCGATCACGCCCTGAGGACCGGAAACCCTCAGGCCGCCCTGCGGCAGCGACGGGTCCTCCGCCAAGGTGAGTTCGGCCGCCCCGCCCGCCGCTCCACGGAAGGCCGGTAGAGCCTTCAGGGCCATTTCGAGATCCACCGGCGCCACCTCGATCGTCACTGGGCCCTTCTGGGGCGTCCCCTGCAGCACCTCGAGCACGGCACGCTCCACGACTTCCGGGTTGAGCATGAGCTTGACCCCGATCAGGTGCGCCGCCACTTCGCAGGCGAGCTGCCCGATCTCCGACTCGGAACGTACAAGGGTCTCCTGCGCAGAAGCCTCGGCCTGGGCGAGAATGCGCTGGGCATCCTCCTGTGCGGCTGTGAGCCCCTCGGCATAGCCGGCCTTGCGCCCGGCCTCGAAGCCGAGGCGCCTGCCCTCGCGCTCCGCCTGACGCCTGAGGTGATCGGCGTCGCGCTGGGCGATGTTGAGTGTCGCGCGCGCGACCTGGCGCGCTACCTGGAGGATGTGATCGGCCGCAGACGTGGAGGCGGCTTCGGTCGGACGCGTGGCAGGAGCACCTGGCTGAGGGCTTCCCGGGCCCTTCTGCACCAGCTGCTGTGCCTTGACGACGCGCGACCTGCGCTCAGGAGATGATCTCATCTGCCCCTCCGCCATGCGACATGATGATCTCGCCCTCTTCCTCGAGCCGGCGCGCGATGGCGACGATCCGCTGCTGGGCAGCTTCGACGTCGCGCAAACGCACCGCGCCGAGGAACTTCAGGTCTTCGCGCACGACTTCCGCCATGCGCTGCGACAT
>JAJYNV010000303.1 GCA_021786135.1 Bacillota bacterium | reverse complement strand
GCGTATACGCAACCTACAAGCGTTTGGGCGTCGACTCCGCAATGAAGGAGTTCTTCATCGGAGCGGGTCTTGGTAGCCGCCCAACACCTGTGCCTAGTCCCCCTGCATCCGCTCCGGTGGCAGAAGTGCTGTCCAGAGCAAACATCAATCGAGCGTTCTGGCTTGAGTACGAACTCCGCCAGTATCCGCGCGTCGCACCGAAGATGGCAGCACTCCAAGCCGTTCGGTCACAGTTGGTGTTGGTCGGCGGCAGCGACTCAAGCGAATACTTCCCATACCGTGCAAACATGCTTCTCGCTGAGCGTCTCGGAGTAGAGCTTGTCGACTTTCCCGGCGGACATGTCGGTTACTCGACCCATCCGTCCGAATTCGCAAAGCAAATGATTGGTGTGCTCGACCGTAGATCAGGCTGACACGGGACCGGGATGCAGCCGTAAGGGGTGCAGACCGGAAGCGAGGCAGTCGAGTATCCGGACGGTAACCGAACATACGGTGCGGCGCAACTGCCAGCACTGCCCGTCTCAGTCATGCATACATCCGACGTGCCCGCGGCCAGTCCAGGCAACTGCACCGGGCCGCGCCGCAAGGATGGCGCAAGCAAATGCGAAGCCCGGCCCGTCCGTCCCTGGGGCAGCCCATAGGGCTGAGGGGCGCGAACGGGCCGGATCTGAGCGACTTGCGCCGGCGGGAAACGGCGTGGCGTTTGCATAGTTACAGATGACCTGTTCACATGACATGAGTCCCGCTCGAATGTTTGTGCAGTCAGGTTGCGACACAGTTTCTACCTTGCGCTGTCGCGATCTTGACGCAAAGGCCTATCTGTAGGCCCTGGGGAGTCCACATCATCGCATTGCCTTGCCCAGCCTTAGACCTCCGAGTTCGCGGATGTACGTGCAGGTTGCATGGTCCTGTCTGGTAGTAGAGCTGCCAGGCCCACGCTCACTGCCATGCCGACAAGATAGCCGAGGCTAGAGTCCCGAAACATGCCCTTCGCCAGGGGACCGGTGAACATGGGCGATGCCGTCAGGAGGAGGGAGACGAGCACTCCGAGCAGGTAAGCCGTGAGGGCCCGCCATCGCACGCGCCCGTACCCGCTCACTTTTCCTCTGTAGAGATCCTGCGCTTGAAAGCCGTGGCGTAGCCGTCTTGCCGTGTCCACCCAGAAGACACCCGCCCAAGGTGCCAAGAGGCCAGCCACCAGGGTGAGGAATGAGATGAACGGTCCCGTGAAGTTCTGCGCCCAGAAGAGGAGATAGAGGCTGCCCGCAATGGCCAGCGTGGCGTCCACTAGGATCGTCTTGTAGCGCGGCAATCGGATGCCCGCTGCCAGGAGGCTGAGCCCCGACGAGTAGGTGGCCAGGGCGAGCTCCGTGACGAGGCCTCCCACCGCCGCCGCCAGGTAGGGCACCGCCATCCAGCTCGGCAGGGCCGCTCCGATCAGGGCGATCGGGTTCGCGGCGCTGGCGAGGTCCGGCAAAGTGTGGGAGATCAGCACGCCAAGCAGCATGAGAAGGGTCACCGGCAGGATCGCGCCCCACGTCACGGCAGCCGCCACCTTGCGCCCTGGCGTCGCGTGCGGCAGGTAGCGCGTGTAGTCCGAGGCGGCCGTAACCCATGAGAGACCCGTGCCGGCAACCACCACCGAAAGTGCCGGCAGCACGCCGCCGAGCCAGGGTGCCGGAGGCAAGCGCAGCAGGGCGGGCCAGTCGATCCGCGGCAGGAGGAAGGCGAAGACTGGCAACGTGAGCACACCGAAGACGTAGGAGAAAATCTGCTGCATCCGCGCGACCGCCCTGTAGCCGAGCAGTGCGGCGGCAAAGGCCAGGAGCAGCACGGTCAGGAACGCCACCACCAGCAGCAACCGCGTTCCGGCACCGGCCCAGGCGGCCCCCAAGGCGCCCTCGAAAGCGTAGGTGGCCGTGACGAGGATGATGACCTCCCAGCCGACGAGGTTCAGCCACGCCACCGCCGTCGGCAAGAGGTTGCCATACACGCCGAAGGTTGCGCGGGCGATTGTCAGCGTCGGAATGCCGAGGCGCGCCCCAGGCACAGCGAGCGCGCCGACGAGGGCAAAGGAGAAGGCGCCGGCGATGGTGACGAGGACCCCCTGCCAGAGCGACAGGCCGTAAGCCATTGCGACCGCACCCAGCACCACGCCGAGCACTGCGATGTTGGCGCCGAACCAGATCCAGAAAACCTCGCGCAGGCTGCCGCCACGCTCTTTGGTCGGTACCGGTTCAATACCGGTCCGCTCGATCCGCCAGATAGGTTCCACTTGAGCCATGCTGCTATACCTCCCTGTCTTCCTGCCGCAGGCTCCGATCCTCTCCGATCTCCCTCAGGACAGCGACGAGGCGCTCGTTCTCGTCCGCCCTACGCACCGCTACCCGCAAATGGTACCGGGTGAGGCCAGGAAAGCCGCTTGCGTCGCGTAGCATAATGCCCCGCCGCGCAGCCCCCTCTGCCCACTGGGCCGCCGTAAGACCCGACGGTGCGGCATCGAGCAGGAGGTAGTTCGCCTGGCCCTCCTGCACCTCGAAGAGTCCGAGCTTACGCAGCGCCGTCGCGAGTTCCAGCCGCGCGATGGGCAGGAGCCGCCTGCTCGCCGCGATGAACTCCGCATCTTGCACCGCGGCCGCCGCGGCGATCTGCGCCAGGGTCGAGACGCTCCAGGGCGTCTTCAGCCGCCGCAGGGCATCGAGAAGCGGCGGTGGGCCGAGCGCGTAGCCGACGCGAAGACCAGGCAGCGTGAAGAACTTCGTCAGGGAACCCGTGACGAGGAGGCCCGGCCTGCCTGCCGCGTGGCGCAGCGAGTACGCCTCGGGCTCAGGCAGGAAGTCGATGAAGGCCTCGTCGAGGAGCAGGTTGCCACCCTGCGCTGCAAGACGCTCCAAGAGCGCCATAAGGACTTGCGGATCCTCGAGTTGGCCAGTGGGGTTGCCGGGCTGGCCCACGAGGACCATCTGTCGCGGCTCCAGTTCCCGCCGCAGCAGCTCCTCGAGGCGCCCTGTAAAGCCCTCTGCGGGTACCTGTGCAGCCGCGCATGCCTCGCGGTAGCCCATGAAGGCCGGCTCGGCGATCAGCGCCGCAGCGGGTTGCAAGGCCCGCACCGCGAGATAGATCGCCTCCATGCCGCCGCTCGTTAGCAGGATGTGATCCGGCGCCACCTTGAGGTATCCGGCGACGGCCAGCGTGGCCGCCTTCGCCTCCAGATCCGGGTAGAACACGATCTGTCCGAGACCCGCCGCGAGCGCCGCCCGAACCGCTTTGGGTGGCCCAAGGGGGTTGAGGTTCGCGCTGAAGTCAAGCCAGGACCGCTCGTCCCGCCCGTAGGTCTCTGCCACCCAGCGCCTCTGGCCGCCGTGCGCCGGCTTCTCGCGCGCAGTCACGTCGCTCACCTCCAGGCTGCGGAGAGCAGCACAAGGACTTCTGTCAGGACCTCGACCGCCCCGTAGACATCGCCCGTGAAGCCGCCGAGGCGCCGCACGGCGTATCTCCCGCCCAGAAGGACCAGCAGCAGCACGAGCACGGCGGCGGCCACCCCGCGCAGCCCAAGCATGATCACCAGCGCGACCAGCGTGGCGATCGCTACCAGCACACCCGCGCTGGAGCGCCCGGCGAACGGCTGGCCAAGCCCGTCACGGCGGGCATAGGGGAAGACGGCGAGCGCGAGCGCCATGGCGCCGCGGCCGGCCATGCCCGCTGCGGCGAACAGCAGCGGGTAGCTTGCGGCCGGCGACCGCGCGGCAAGGATGACGTAAAGGAGAAGGCAGATGCCCCCGCCCACCGCGGCAGCGCCACCGATGCGGGGATCGCGCATGGCGGCGAGCGCCTTCTCGCGCGGGAACGCCCCGAGTCCGTCGATGGTGTCGAGAAGGCCATCCCAGTGCAGGTTGCGCGTCAGTCCGACCTGAAGCCCCAGCCCGATAGCAACGGCTGTGAAGCGGCCGAGATGCGGCGTGAGCCAGGCGGCCAGGGCGCCGGCGACGCCTCCCACGATGAGGCCCACGAGTGGGAAGAAGGGGAGTCCGAGCACCATAGCGTCCGCCGTCATGTCCCTGCCCGCCGGCACGATCGTCAGGAAGGCGAGGGCCGCTCGCAGCCGCCGCATCATCGCCGCACCGCCCATGCCGCGAGACACGCGATGAGGCTTCCGACAAGTGATGTCCAGAGCAGGAGGCGACGGGACCTTTGGATCGCTTCGGCGTCGAGCGGGAAGCGCTCTTGCCCGATCGTCTTCCGCTCGTGGCGCACGCCGGCGTAGAGCGTCGGACCACCGAGTCTGTACCCGAGCGCCCCCGCGTAGGCCGCTTCCAGCAGCCCGCTGTTGGGGCTCGGATGGTTGCGCCCGTCGCGCAGGGCCGTCCGCAGGGTGCCCGCTGGGCTACCGCCAGCCAGAGGGGCGGCCAGGGCGACCACGCATGGCGCCACGCGCGCAGGCAGAAAGTTGACGAGGTCGTCGAGCCTCGCGCTGGCCCAGCCGAAGTGGAGATACCTCTCGCTGCGGTAGCCCAGCATCGAGTCCAGAGTGTTGACGGCTTTGTAGGCGAGCGCGAATACGGCCGCCGCAGCGAGCGGCGAAAGTCCGAAGGGGGTGAGCGCCGCACCGAGCGCCGCGTAGAAGAGCGGCGAGAGCACGCCGTCGCCCGTATTCTCAGCAACCGACTCCACCGCTGCCCTCGCCACCTCGTGCGCCGGCAGCTCCTGCGTGTCGCGCCCCACGATGCGCCCCACGGCGGCGCGCGCCCCTGGCAAGTCACCCGCCCGCAGGTGCTGCTCCACGGCCAGGGCGTGGTCGTAGAGGCTGCGCGCGGCCAGCGTCGTGCCGAGCAGCCAGAGTCCCGCGACGAAACCGAGCCAGCCGTCGCCGAGAAGCCGCAGCAGCAGAGCCGAGAGTACAAGCGTCCCACCGAGGACGACGAGCGTCACAGCAAGGCCGAGCAGCCGCTGGCGGAAGGGCGGACGCGCACGCCAAAGCAGCCGCTCGAGGAGACCTGTCGCCCGCCCCATCACGACGACGGGGTGCGTCCGGCGCGGCGGGTCGCCGATCAGCCAGTCGAGGACAGTGCCCACGCCGATGAGCCAGGGGGTCATGGAGCGATACCCGTCAGGCGCTCGAGGAGCCGGAGGTCGAGATGCCGACGCAGGTGCTCCGCGAGCGCGTCGAGACCCTGTGCCGACCGCTCACCCGCGGACAGCTGGGCGTCGCTCAGCGGGGGCAGCCCCTTGCGGGCGCGCACCTCGTCGAGGAAGGCCCGGCGGAAGGGCGCCGCATCGAAGATGCCGTGGAAGTAGGTGCCGAAGAGCAGGCGGTCGACGAACGCGCCGTCCTCGGCCCGCACGCTGAGACCGGAGCGCGCTTCGATCTCCCCGAAGGCTGCGGCCCCCGGCAGAAGCTCGCTCTCCCCGCTGTGCACCTCGTAGCCCGAGATCGCCACGCCCTGCCACCCCTCGCCGCCGGCGACCAGCCGGCCTCTGGCCTGGTGGGTCGTCTTGCCGGCCACAAAGCGCGTCGTTATCGGCAGCAGGCCGAGCCCCGCATAGCTGCCCGGCCTGCCGCCTTCGAGACCCTGCG
>JAJYNV010000265.1 GCA_021786135.1 Bacillota bacterium | reverse complement strand
CCATGCGGTGACGCCGCCTTCGCGCACGCCGCGCGGAAAGATCGGCATCTCCTCCGGTTCCGCGGCGACGTCCACCACAGGCGACGTGGCGCTGCGCGCCTGCAGGAAGAGTTCCGGAAAGCGATGCAGGTTGTGCGTGCCCATGACGAGGTTGACGTAGGGGTAACGCTTTGCCAGCGCCGCCCCCACCCCCGGCTGCTGGGTCATGCAGCCAGCGATGCCGATGACGAGTTCAGGGCGCTCCGCCTTGAGCAGCTTCAGTTCGCCCAGCTTGCCGTAGACCTTGTCCTCGGCGGACTCGCGCACGCAGCACGTGTTGAGCAACACGACGTCGGCCCCGAGGGGCGCCGGCGTGCTTTCATACCCGAGTTCCTCCAGATAGGCAAGGAGGATCTCGCTGTCGTTCTCGTTCATCTGGCAGCCATAGGTTTCGACGTGGCACTTTGGCCGAAGATCCATGCCGCCATATCCCCCCAAAGCCGGGCTACAGCCCAGTATACCATTGGCGCCAGGTCCGTCGGCCGACAGATCTCGAGAGTCTGTGCACAGGTTTTTCTACACCATACACAGTTGGTCCGCGTGGCTCTAGACGACAGCGCAGAACGCGATAGGACTTTGTTCGACACAATTAGTCCCGGACCGCCCCGCCCGCGCTCAGAATGCTGTCGTCTTCGCTGATTTTGCCGTGCCAAGAGCCACAAGGCACACCTGCCTCGGTGCGTCAGGCTTCGCCAGGCTCTCGCCCTCCCTCGCGTTCAGACGACGCCCTGCCGCATGGCAGGGAGGATCCGCGTGCAGCGCGAAGTGCCGATTTGCAGGGGGAAAGCGCATTTGTCGATCATCACGCACGAGCTCGGCCCCTTTGTCAACGGTGTCGCAGCCCTCGTCGGGTCTCTGCTCGGGTTGCTCTTCCATCGCGTGCCGGCCAAGGTGCGCGACCTGGTGCAGCAGGTTCTGGGTGCGGCAGCGGCCCTGATCGGCTTGTCCATGGCACTCGAGAAGCCGAATTTCCTCATCGTGATCGCCTCGCTGGCTATCGGCGCCGCCATCGGCCAGTCACTCGAGCTCGAGGAACGCCTCGAGCGTTTCGCGGAGCGGCTGCGCGAGCGCTTCGGCGGCCAGGGAGGCTTCGTCGAAGGCTTCATGCTCGCCACGCTCGTCTGGTGCATCGGCGCCATGGCCGTTCTGGGCGCTATCCAGAGCGGCCTCACAGACCACAACACCATTCTTTTCACCAAGTCCGCGCTTGATGGCACGAGCGCCATCTTCTTCGCCGCCGCGTTCGGTCCGGGCGTCGCGCTGGCGGCTGCATCCGTCTTCATCTACGAGGCCGTGATCGCGGCGCTCGCCACGCTCGTGGCACCCCTGCTCGGCGCCGCCGTGATCGCCCCCTTGACCTATGTCGGCGGCGTCCTGATCACGCTCATCGGCCTCAACATGCTCGGCGCCACCAAGATTCGCGTCGGCAACCTGCTCCCGGCCATCATCGTCGCCATGCTGATCGGCGGCGTGGTGGCGCAAGTCCACCTCTAGACGCCCGACGGCTCGAGTCGTCAGTCCCCGCGCTTCACCCTACCCCCAAAGCTGCCCTGCCGCGGTGCTCCACGAGCCGCGGGGGATCGCCGGCACGCGTACCCGTCTGCGCAATCGCGCAGCAGGCGGCAAAGAGGAGGCCTACCTTGCTCGTCGACCAGCATCTGCACCTTGAGCGCGGCCCCTATACCCCGGAGAACTATCCAGACAGCTGGCTCGATCTCTACCTCGAAAGGGCCGCGACAGCAGGGGTCGCCCGCCTCGGCGTCGTCGAACACGGCTACCGGTTTCTCGAGGCCCGCGGCCTTCTGCCTGGCGCATGGGCCGAAGATCGCTGCCGCTACAGACTGGACGCCTATCTCGGCTTCGTCGAGCGCGTCAGGCAGCGCAGACTGCCAGTCTCCTGCGGCATCGAGATGGACTACATCGCGGGTGCCGAAGAGGAGATAAGGCGCTTTCTCACGCGCTACCCGTGGGACTTCGTTCTCGGCTCGGTGCACTTCGTCGACGGCGTCGGCGTCGATCTCGAAGCCGACGCACAACTGCGACGGCAGATGGGCCAGGAAACGCTTTGGCGGCGCTACTTCGCGCTGAGTCGCGCCGCGATCGCCTCAGGCCTCTTCGACGTCCTGACACATCCCGATCTGCCCAAGATCTTTGGTGAGCGCCCGCCCTTCGCCCTCGACACGGAATACCGTCTGACGGCGCAGGCGCTCGCCGCAGCGGACATGGCCATCGAGTGCAATACGGCGGGACTCAGAAAGCCCGTGGGCGACATCTACCCCCATCGGGCGTACCTTCGCGCCGCGTGTGCGGCGGGCGTACCGGTGAGTCTGGGCTCGGACGCGCATGAACCAAGGGACGTAGGTGCCGGCTTCGACGCAGCCGTCGACCTCCTGCTTGAGAGCGGCTATCGCGAAGCGGTGCACTACATCGGGCGCAGGCGCATCGCCTCGTCCCTTGGGTCAGGGAGGCAGTCGCGTGGAGAAAGGGGCGAAGCGCATCCGCCAACCGCTTGACGCGCGCTCGGCTTCATCGTGCGCAAGGAGTCGCAGAACTCCGTCGAGGCTGGGTTGCCGCTCGACGGGCTCGCGGTCAACTGTCTGGGCCATGTGCACGGCGGTGCGCTCGTGTCCGACGCGGACGCCCTGATGGCCGACCTCTGCGATCCGCCGCTCGATGCGCAGGGCATCGGGCAGACCGTCAACGTCGACCTGAACGCCCACTTCATGCGTCCCGCCCGCGGTGCCAGCCTAGCCTGCGCGACTGAGCTGCTCCATGCGCGACACCGTCTCAGCTTGCCGAGTGCCGCGTCGACGATCCAGGCGGGTGCCTCGCGGCGCACATCGCGGCAGGCTGCGCCTTGCGCCGTCGCGCCTGGGCGGTCCCAGCTCAATCGGCCGCTGCCACCCGCACCATCGCGCTATAGAAGGTGGAGCCGCCGCCGTAGTCCGCGAGCTGCGGCGACGTCAGCTGGTTGACATTCCGGCCACTCGCCTCGTGGTTCCAGCGCACGGCGTAGCTGACGACCGTCCCCGGCCGCGGCACATCGCTCGCAACGGCCTTGAGCTCCACCGCGCCGTGCTCGTTCTCGACCCGCACCTTGGCCCCGGAGGCGAGCCCCAGCCGCCTCATATCCTCCTCCGCCATCAGAAGTTCAGGCACGGGATGGCTCCGCCTCATGCTCGCCATGTTGCCGAAGGTCGACTTGATGGTCTCACGGCTCGACGGCGTGAGCAGATGGAACAGATGAGGCGCGCGGCTGCCTTCCCGGGATCCCTCAACCGCCGCTTCGGGCGGCGGCATGATGCGAAAGCGCCCTTCTGGCAGTGGTACGGGCGTATCGACGAAGGGCCTCGCATCGGTGGCCAGGCGCAATTTCTGCACGGGCTCCTTGAGGAGGCGCCCGAGCGTGATGCCCTCGAGCCAGGGATGGCCCGTGGCCAGTGCCCGCTCGATCAGCGCCAGATCGTCCGCCTGGAGCTCCGGGTCATCGAGGCTCAGCGCCCGCGCGAGGCGGCGGAAGAACTCCGGGTTCGAAACGGCCTCCCCGGGCGGCGGCACCGCCGGTCGGTTCAGCTGGATGTAGCGGTGCCAGTAGGAGGTGTGGAGGTCCCAGACCTCCATGGACATCGCCGCCGGGAGGACGTAGTCGGCGTACTTCGCCGTGTCGGTCATCATCTGCTCGTGAACCAAGGTCAGGAGATCCTCGCGCCTGAGGCCACGGAGCACCTGTGCCTGGTCCGGCGCCGTCGCGGCGGGATTCGCGCTATAGACCACGAGCGCTTTGATGGGCGGCGCACCAAGGCTCGTGAGCGCCTCGCCGAGCTGAAGCATGTTCACGGCCCGCGTCTTCCGCTCGGGGCCTGCAAGCGAGCGCAGCGGGAAGGCGCCGCCATTGCTCATGAGCAGGCCGCCGCCCACGTCGCGCCAACTGCCGGTCAGGATCGAGAGTGCCGCAATCGCCCACACGGCGGCGGCGCTCCGCTGCTGGCGCTGGACGCCATAGCCGGGCCGGACGAGCAGAGGCCGCACCGACGCGAGGCGTTCGACCAGCGCCCCGATCTCATCCTGTCCGAGCGATGTGACCGCTGCCGTCCGCGCCAGGGTCCACGGCTCGCACAGGCGCCGATACTCGTCGAAGCCGAGGGAACGCTCTTCGGCGAACTCGCGATCGTACCGGCCAGAGGCGAGCAGTGCGCGTCCAAGCCCCAGCGCCAGTGCGAGGTCGGTGCCCGGGTCCAGCTGCAGGTGGCGGTCGAATCGCCTCGCGGTATCGGTGCGCAGGGGATCGATCGTCCATACCTCGCCGCCCGAGCGGCGGAGCTCATCGAGCAGCGGGATCTCGTGGATGTTGGTCGCCATCGGATTCTGTCCCCAGAGCAGCACGAACCGCGCCGCGGGAATGGTCTCGGGATCGGGTCCGATCGTCTTGCCGAACACCCAGCGCAGGGCCGCGTTGCCTGACGCCGTGCAGATCGTGCGCTCAAGCCGCGAGGCGCCGATCCGGTTCCAGAGCCGCTCGTCCAGGGCACCAGCGGCCAAAAGGCCCATGTTGCCGGCAAAACTGTACGGCAGCACGGCTTCGCCGCCATGTTCCGAGATGATCGACTGGAGACGCCCACCGATCTCGGCCATCGCCTCCTGCCAGGAGACGCGCACGAACTGTCCCGCCCCCTTGGGGCCGCTGCGCCGCAGCGGGTAGAGGACGCGATCGGGATGGTGGAGCCGCTCGAGGTAGTGGTTCACCTTGAAGCAGAGGAAGCCGCGCGTCAGCGGATGCTCGGGGTCTCCCTCGATGCGGCGGATGACCCCATCCTCGGCATGCACCCTGAGCCCGCACGTATCGTAACAGTCGTGCGGGCAGGCGCCATGCACGACACTCTCTGCAGGCATGGACTCCCTCCTGGGCCGCCGGCCTACTCCTTGGGGCCCGACAGATGCGTTTCCTCGTCCTGTTCGAGATAGAGCTGGCGCGATTCCTGGTCGTAGGCGAAGAGTTCCGCGTAGCGTCCCCAATCGATCAGGGTGTCGACCTGACGCTCGGCCTCCTCCTCACCGTAGCTCTGCTCCATGGCGTCGACGAAGAACTCGCGGTTCATGCGCCCGTTCGACTTCTGCCCGAGCACCTTCGGGATCTGCGCTATGGCAGGACAGCGCGCGAGCGCCTGCGTGCGGAAGATCTCCTTGCGCTCGAGGAGGCTCGCCGCCGCATAGCGCCGCCCCTCATCCGTGAGCGCGATGTCGCCCTCGTGCACCGTCGCGAGTCCCAGGAGCTCGAGCGCCTCGACGATCGGCAGCAGGTCGTCCACCTCGAACTGGAGCTCCTCGCCCAGGCGGTAGATGTCCTCGCGCGGCGCATCCTCAAGCAGCTCCACGAGGCCGTTCAGCGCCCCAGAGCGCACGGCCGGGATCGGATCCGGCCGCCGGCGGCCCTGCGCGGTCTGGGTCTCCGCGGCGCGCTGGGTGAGGAGGGAGTAGATCTCGTCCACCAGCTGCGCGAAGCGCCTGTCCTCGCGATCGCGCCAGTGCGGCAGCGTGATCGGCACCTCCGCGCG
>JAJYNV010000285.1 GCA_021786135.1 Bacillota bacterium | reverse complement strand
CAAGGTGCGGAGTGATTACGGCACGCATGACGTAGTCGGCCCAGTCTCGCGTCCCCTGAATGAGGAGACCGGCTCCTCGGTTCTGCGCTATCCGATACGCCTCCGCCCACCACGGCTCCCAATACGGTCCCCATTGGTCCACCGCGTTCACCCAGGCCTTACGCCACATCGACCCGCCCCCCTTGGGTCGGCCAAGCGTGACGCGCGGGGCGCCATCCCAGGTGAGGTAATCCAGGAACAAGGTTCCCGCCGTAGGGGTCTCGGCTCGCAGCTCGAGCCCGATCTGAGCGATGGGCGCGCCATCGTACGAGTCCTCGATCTTCCAGGAGATCGTCTCAGCTCGTCCAGGCTCGACATCGGTCGCAGGACCGTGCGACAGGGAAAGGTCATCCCGGGAGTCGTAGTAGCTGAGGATCAGCCCACACCTCACCGCGTCAGGGTTGGTCTCGTCCGCTATCACTCGTGCCCGCACAGTCTGGCCTGGGTACAGGGTGGGGCATGCCTGCATCTCGTAGTCAGGCCTGTCCAGAGCCTCTGGCGGAATGAAGGTCGCGGTTGTTATGCGAGCCGCTCGTCCAGGAGCAAGATGTCGATAGTGGACGGCAAGGGTACGCGTGCCGAGCTCGCTGTGGCCCTCGACATTCTCAATGTCGGCCACTCCTAGAGCATCTCGATCATCGTCAGGGCGGAAGCCCTGCACAGAGCCAGGAAGCTCGAAATGGAAACGCGACCCGTTCTTGGGCGACAGGGACGGCAGTTTCCTGAGTGCGCGACCCAGGTTGGCTACCTTCAAAGCCTGTGTGGCCGCATCGGTAATAGCGCTGCCGCCGTCTGCAGTAGGCAGGTACATCCGATCAGCCACCGGACTGCGCCAGTCCGGCCCGGCATCGATACCCGCAAGACCTTTCTTGATCCCCAGGAGGCAGCCGAGATTGCCGGAGTTGCAGTCAGTATCCCAGCCAGCCGTGTTAACGATCATTAGAGATCTCTGGAAATCCGATTCCCCGTAAAGCAAGCCCAGCAGTATGAGACCGAGATTGGGAATGCAGTGAGCGCTTCCTCGATACACCTCCGGTCCATACGCTGTCTCAATACGTTCCCTGGTCCGGTGCCAATCCACCTCTCCCCCGTGCCACTCCCGAAGATCGTTTATCAACTTGGATACAACCGATCGGCTGGGTACGGCACTCAGTGCAGCGTTGAGCAGATTGTCGACCCCATCCTCCACGAAAGCCAAAGACTCCATGGCTGCCAACGCCTGTGCGGCGTACACCGCCTCGCCATCGTGGGCGACGGAGGCCGCACGGCGAGCTAACTCAGCCGCGAGCTCCGGATCCCCTGGCGCAACCATGGCCCAGGCATCGATGAAGATCTGGCCGCCGATCTGCTCAGCGTGAACCTGGGTGTTCAAGGCGGCGGAGCCACTCAGAGGAGGCTTGATGCCCTCCTTCAACCGCAGATAGGCGGTATGCTCCGTCGAGACGCCAAGTCCGCCCCACCAGAATACGGATCTGCCCTCGACGACGTAGTTCAACCATGTCTGGCCTATCTGCTCGGCGCTGATGTCGGCACTCGCACCATGGTCATCCAGCGCTCGGACGAAGGTGAACGTGCCCGTGATGTCATCGTCTACTACCACCACAGGGAGCCCTCGTCGATCCTTGACGTAGTAGAGGATCTCACCGTACTCACGTAGAATGTCTTGGAACAGCCATCCCTCCACTGGGCGACCGAGATAGACCCCGATGATCTTGCCTAGAACCCCGGCGTACACTTTTTCCGGGTAGTCATCGAGCATGAGCACGCGGGACTCCTTGCTCCTACGACCGACTGTCATCAGATCGCCCCCAGGCAGACTGGCTCAACAGCCTCATCACTCACCGTGCGCAGATGCCTTGAACAAATCGACGATCTCGTCGAGCAGTGGGTACTCCAAGGGCTCTCCAGCAAAGTGACGCTTCGCCTCTTGGCACTGGGCAATGAAGACTGCGCGGTGGGCTCCAAACGTGTTGCCTGCGCGGTGCGGGGTATGAATGACGTTCGGCAGCCAACGCAAGGGGTTATCGAGTGGCGGGGGTTCGGGCTCATAGACATCGATTGCTGCTCGCAGATCCCCGGCGAGCAGTCGTTCGATCAGGGGCTGCTGCTCTACCACTGCCATTCGCGAGACCAGTACGAAGAGGCTCCCGCGGCCGAGCGCATAGATGACCTCGCGGTTAACAAGCCCCAAAGACTGAGGAGTAGGCGGGGTGGCGACGAACAGGATCTCGCTGCGAAACGCCATCGCGGTGAGGCTCTCTGCCATTCGGCCTCCTGACGCCTCGATTGCCTCTTTGGAGACATGCGGGCTGTAGGCTTCCCAGTCGGTCTCAAACGGTCCAAGAAGACGCGCAAGATGGCGGTGGATTGCGCCAAAGCCAACGAGTCCCAGGCGACGACCGTGCAGCCGATCTACGTCTGGGGCTTCAGCGAAGTCTAGCCAGCCGCCAGCGCCGACGAGCGCGTGTTCCTGCGGTAACCGACGCAGGGCGGCCAATGCCATCGTCAGTTCATACTCGGCGACCCAGGGACTCATGGCGGGAGCCGTCTCGCTCATAGCGATGCCGTGGCTGCGGGCCGCGGCGATGTCGACTAGCTCTGCCTGATGGTAATGAGTGGTAGATCCGAAGAACGAGAGACGAGGTGCGCGCGAGAGTCGTTCCGGCGTCAAGAAGCCGATGCCTTGTCCGCCCCAGCCGCAGATGAGGAGAGCGTCGGCCTCTCTAAGGGCACCGTCCAAGAGCGCCTGTCGTTCATCCTCCTCCAGCGATGGCGCCAAGTGGACATCGACCCTGTCAGCGAAATCAGCCAGAGTCTTCTCAGCTGCGGGGCTCCAGTGTCGTTCGCGCGATTCAGGGCCCCACACCACCACCACGGTCGGCCGCAAGCGCGGCGCCCCGTGGATCCCTTGACCGCCACGCCACATGTCAGTCATTGATCATGTGGGCTGCTGCAAAATCGCGCACCATGACCGGCAGGCCGGTGCGAGCGGACTGCACAGCAGCGAAGACAAGAATGTTGGAGTTAATGTTGTCCTCAAGGCTCGTGGCAGGAGTGGGACCGCCGTCGAGCCAGTCTACGAACTGATTGGCGATCAACAAATGTGACCACAATCTTCCGGAGAGAATGGGAACGTCGGTGGCGCACAGCGTTCGTTCGTCGGCGTTCCTGAGAATGCGAATCCGACGGTGGTCCAGTTCAATCGTTGCCTCCTCGCATTCAGCGCGAAAATACTCCTCGCCCCAGTCGTTCAGCGAGGACGCATTCGTCATCGACCCTTCGTATGCGGCATGAACACCGTTCTCGAAGTCGATAGTAACCAGAGCGACAGAGTCGCCGGCGTATTCCCCCCATGGCGGGTTCCACGAGCGCGCGAACACGACCTTGGCCTCGGAATTGACGGCGGCTCTCAATGTGTCGAAGTAGTGGACCGCACCTTCGATCAGCAGAGGGTCCTGCATTTCATGGCGAAACCTGCCCCACGAGCCGAAAGTGCGCGCATTGTGAGTGTGGCGGCAGACGATGTAGTGGAGTCGACCGTACCTGCCACTGGCTATGGCCGCTACCCAGGTCTGCTTGTCTTGATCCATTCGATGACTCATCGTGATCGCCATCTTTCGTCCAGCTCGCTGCACTTTGTTGAAGATGCGCACGGTTCCTTCTATCGTGTCGGCTATGGGCTTCTCTGAGAGTATGTCTAGATCATGAGCTAGCGCGGTGTCGACCACTGTTTCATGGAATGAAGGTGGAACCACGATGATGAGAAAGTCAGCACTGTTCTCCGCCAGTGCGCGGGTAAGATCGGTGTAGCAGCGCCTTGCCGGAAGCCCTAGGCCCTGTTGGGCATTGCGCAGGCTTTCAGGATCGCGGTCGACAGCAGCCACTGTCCGGACCAGGCGCATTGCCAAGAGCGAAGGAAGGATCTCGGAGCACCAGTACGCGCCGAAACCGCCGGTGCCAACGATAATTGCGTGCTTCATCGGCCTACCCGGGCGCAGCCTCCGGGATGCGAATTGACTCATCTACGCCTATAGACTGCTCTTGCTTGCGGACGAGGGCCGCCAAGCTGTGGACGACCGAGCGGGAGTCGCGATAGAGCTCGGTAAACAGGCGGTAGAAGGGCTCGTACGCTTGGGCCTCCGGGCCGGGCTCGATCGAACCACCAGGCCGGACCCACCGGGCCGAAAGCTCAGAGAGGTCGCCGATTAGACCACAGGCGTAGCCGGCGAGGAAGGCATCGCCGTACGCCGCTCCGATCGTCTGCTGCGGTACCTGCTGGGACCGGCCCGTGACGTCCGACACGATCTGCAACCAGAGCGGGTTCGCCGTGCCGCCACCGACGGCGAGGATCCGTTCGACTGGCGCCCCTGCGTCGATCATCGTCTCAAGGTTCTGACGGATCCCATAGGCCACCCCTTCCAGTAGAGCCCGGTAGACGTCGCCGCGGCGATGGCCGAGCGCCAGGCCGGCCAGCACGCCGCGGGCCTCGGGGTCGTGTATCGGCGTTCGCTCTCCGCTCAGGTAGGGCAGGAAGAGCAGGCCGTGCGCGCCTGGTGGCGAGGCAGCCGCCTCGTGCGCGAGCGCGGCGTACGGATCGCGACCCGCGCCTCCTCGCAGCCCCCGCGCGAACTCGTCTCGGAACCACGTCGTGGCGCTGCCGCTCGTCGCCATCCCGCCGGCGAGGGCGTAGCTTCCAGGGAAGGCGCCGGCGGTCGCCCACAGGTCAGGGTGCGACCTCCGCCCGTCGACGATCAAAATCAGGAAGGCTGTCGACCCATACATCAGCATCAGGTCGCCCGGGTCGACCACGCCCACACTCACCGCCTCAGCGAGAGCATCGACCGCGCCTGCCGTCACCGGCGTCCCTGGTGGGATACTGGTTTCGCTGGCCGCCGCGTCGGTCACAGTCCCGACAATCTCGTCGCTCCAGCGCAGCTCGGGCAGGCGTTCGAGCGGGGTGATTCGCTCCGCGAAGCGGCTTTCCCACTCGAGCCGCGTGAGGTCGATGAGCGGGTTGAAGTGCGACGCCGTGTGGCGGTCGATGACGGTCTCGCCGGTCAGGCGCCGGACTAGATACGAGGTCGCCGTCAGGAACCGATCCGCCCGCGCATAAACCTCGGGCTCATGCTCCCGCAGCCAGAGGATCTTCGGGCCAATCGCCTGGCTCGTTAGGCGCATGCCGCCGAGCTCCACGAGGGCGTCACGGCCGTACCGGCCCTCCAGCTCATTGATCTGTGCCGCGGCCCGCACGTCGACGCCGTAAAGGATCGCCGGCCGAAGGGGGCGCCTGGCAGCATCCACAGGCAGCAGGCAGGGACCGATCGCGCTGACGGCAAGAGCGGCTATTCGATCACTGCGCGTCAACCGTGCAGTCAGCGTGCGGGCGATGGCCGCGAGGTCGGCCCACCAGACCTCGTCGGCATCGTGTTCCGCCCAGCCATGCCGGGGCACCGAAAGCTCGTGGTTGGCACGCGCCTCCGCCGCGATTCCCCCGTCGGGCCGGCAGAGGACGCCCTTCGAGCTGTAGGTGCCGATGTCGATGCCGAGCAACAGGTCGCCCACGGCGTT
>JAJYNV010000434.1 GCA_021786135.1 Bacillota bacterium | reverse complement strand
CCTGATCCTGCGCGAGGGCGACCGCTCCGGCCGTTACAACATGGCCAGGGATCTCGCCCTCGCCGACCTTGCGCGCTCGGACGGCAAGGCGCGCCTGCGCCTTTACGGCTGGCGCCGGCCAACGCTTTCCCTCGGCTATGGCCAGTCCGATGCCATGTTCCACGTCGAGCGCCTCCATGCGCTCGGCGTGGACCTCGTGCGTCGTCCGACCGGTGGCAGAGCCGTGCTGCACCAGCACGAGGTGACGTACGCCTTCGTGGTGCCCATGGCCGAGCTCCCCGGCGATATCCGATCCACCTATCTCGAGATCGCCCGCCCGCTGCTCGCGGCCCTGCGCGAACTTGGCGCCGATGCCGGACTCGCGGGAGACCCAGGACAGCCGGGGCGGGACGACAACTGCTTCCAACAGCCTTCGTGGTATGAGATCGAGGTGCAGGGACGCAAGCTTCTGGGCTCCGCCCAGGTGCGCCACATGGGTGTGCTGCTGCAGCATGGCGCCCTGCCCCTGCGCCTCGACTATGGGCTTTGGTCCCGGATCTTCGCGCCTCGAGACCCGCTCTCTTACGAACAGGCGATGCGGAGCCGCGCCATCGACCTCAGCCAGGCGATGGGACGCGAGCCCAGCCGCCGCGAGATACGGGACGCCCTGGCGAGGGCGTTTGCGACCTGGTGGGCGGAGCGCTCCAAGGAGGTATCTGACATTGCTCGCTGACACGGATCCTGAAATCAAGCGCCTCATCGGCGCCGAGCTTGACCGCCAGCGCGGAACGCTCGAACTGATCGCCTCTGAGAACTTCACATCCCTCGCCGTGCTCGAGGCCATGGGCAGCGTACTGACCAACAAGTACGCCGAAGGCTACCCCGGCCACCGCTACTATGGCGGCTGCCACGTCGTGGACGAGGTGGAGGACCTGGCGCGCAATCGCGCCTGCGCCCTCTTCCACGCGGAGTACGCCAACGTCCAGCCGCACGCGGGTGCGCCAGCCAACATGGCGGCCTACCACGCGACGATCAAGCCCGGCGACACCGTGCTCGGCATGAAGCTGAGCGAGGGCGGACACCTGACGCACGGCAGCCCCGTGAACTTCTCCGGCCAGGACTACAACTTTGTCGCCTACGGCGTGAGCCCGGTGACGGAGCAGATCGACTACGACGAGATCGAGGCCCTCGCCAAGGAGCATCATCCGAAGCTCATCGTGGCCGGCGCATCGGCCTACCCGCGCATCATCGACTTCCCTCGCCTGAGGCAGATCGCCGACACGGTCGGCGCGAAGCTGATGGTGGACATGGCGCACATCGCGGGCCTCGTGGCCGCCGGCGAGCACCCGACACCGGTCGGCTACGCGGACATCGTCACCTCGACAACGCACAAGACGCTGCGCGGCCCGCGCGGCGGCTTCGTCCTGACATCGCGCGAGCTCGGGCCCACCGTGGACAAGGTGGTGTTCCCGGGACTGCAGGGCGGTCCGCTCGAGCACATCATCGCCGCCAAGGCGGTAGCCTTCGGCGAGGCCATGCGACCCGAGTTCAAGGACTACCAGAAGGCCGTGCGCGAGAACGCGCAGGCACTGGCCGCCGAGCTTCTCGCGCGCGGCTACCGGCTGGTCTCCGGCGGTACCGACAACCATCTTCTGCTGATGTCGTTCGTCGATCGCGACGACCTCACGGGCAAGGAGGTCGAGCAGGCCCTCGAACAGGCCGGCATGACCGTCAACAAGAACACGGTGCCGGGCGAGAAGCGTTCGCCGTTCGTCACGAGCGGTGTGCGCATCGGCACGGCCGCCTTGACGACGCGCGGCATCCGCGCCCAGGAGATGCGCGAGATCGGCGGCATGATCGACGAGGCCATCAAGGGCCGCGAGAATCCGGCGCGCCTCGCACAAATCCGCGAGCAGGCGCTGGAGCTTTGCCGCCGCTTCCCGCTCTATCCGGAACTCGCCTGACGCAGATGGGAAGGAGCTCCGGCAGGCCGGGGCTCCTTCCCTTTGCTGCAAGGACGGTGGCGGGACTGCGAGCTGCCTGCACCTAGGGCTACTCTAGGCCCTGTCTAAGGTGAACCCAAGGAAAACTGTCCAGACTTCGCCCTGAGGAGGGACAGCGTGGATTTTCCCAGACTGCTGAAGGGCGCCGCGTTGGCGCTGCCACTGCTCGTGGCGATGCCCCAGGTGTCTGCCTACGCCGCGGGACAGGGACAGTTGATCGCGGCCGGCGGGGCCAAGGCAACAGGATTCGGTAAGGCGTTCTCGGTCATGCTGCCTGCGGCCGCCAAGTACCTGGGTGTCGCACAGGCTTCCCTGCAGCAGGACATGCGGGGAGGGGAGTCGCTTGCCCAGATCGCGTCCGCGGAGGGGAAGCCGCTATCCGGGCTCGAGTCTGCGATCGAAGGTGCCGTCAAGCAGGCGATCGAGCGGCAGGTCAAGGCAAAGAAGCTGACGTCGGCGCAGGCCGCGACACAGGAGAAGAGCATTGCGGCAGAGGTTGCGCGCCTTGTGCAGGGACAGGGCCTTCCTGGCGGAGGAGGCTTTGCAGGGCGGCGCGGCGGCAGCTTCGCCGTGCTCATGCCGGCAGCCGCCAAGTATCTCGGGCTCTCCGAGACCACCTTGCAGCACGACATGGCCTCGGGCAAGTCGCTCGCCCAGGTCGCCAGCGGCGAAAAGAAGCCGCTGGCAGGGCTTGAATCAGCCCTCGTGACCGCGCTCAAGCAGGCGGTAGGGCAGGAACTCGCAGCCAAGAAGCTGAGTTCGACCCAGGCCAAAGCCCAGGAGAGCCAGGCGGCGGCTGCCGTGAAGCGGTTCGTGCAGCAGAAGGGTTTCGGGCATCCGCCGGGCGGCGGGTCGCCTCCGGGCTAGCGCACGCCGGATCGAGGCGCAGGGACGACAAACGGCGCCGCCATAAAGGCGGCGCCGTCAACCTTTGCTTCAGCGAGGACTCGGCAACTGCTCCTGCGGCACCGGCCAACGATCGATGCGATCCGGCGCGTCCTCCCACGGGTGCAGGTGGAAAGCCGGCGGGTCACCGCCCGGATAGGGCTCAAGGAGATCCTCCTTGGTCATGATCACCTGGCGGCGGCTGACGAACGGCGGCAGTGGCTGCGGCGTGAGGACGATCGCGTCCACCGGGCAGGCCCGCTCGCACTCGCCGCAGAAGATGCAGCGCAGGTAATCGATCTCGTAGCGGGCGGCATAGCGCTCACCCGGGCTGACCCGGTGCTCCGGGTCGTTCTCGGCCGCGACGACGGTGATGGCGTAGGCGGGGCAGGCGGCGGCGCAAAGTTCGCAGCCGACGCAGCGCTCCATCCCGTCGGAGTACTTGCGCAGCTTGTGCACGCCGCGATAGCGGGCGGGCAGTTCCCGCTTCTTCTCGGGGTAGTTGACGGTCTGGTTGGGCATCGTGGTGAAAATCTTGAGGGTGATACCCAGACCCTTCAGAATGTTGCCGACACCCTCGAACATGTGCTCCCCCCCTCTTGGGATGGCCGACCGATCAGAAATCGATCGGGACGTCGTTCTCCCGACCGCAGTTGGGGCACTCGATGAGCGCTACGTACGTGTGGTCTGCCTTGCGTGCGAGCGAGCGGACCGTACCCAGCGGGAAGAGGACGAGTTCGGCGTATGCGGTCATTTCGGTTGCCTTGTCGGTCCTGTAAATGGGATGCTGACAACGAGAACAAACCAAGAGGGGCCACCTCCTGCTGTGGGCTGCGCTCCCCATTGGCGCCGCGCCTCATAACCTTATTCATTGTGGGACTGAGCCCTGCGCGTGTCAATGTTGGAACACTCGGGCCGCCCACGGAGGCGAGCCTGGCCGCAGGAGCTGCGAACCCCACGGAAGGAGCTGGCGGCTTGCGCACGCCCGCTACGGATCGACTCGATCGGCTTATGATCAGCTATCGGCTCCTGGCCTATGACGAAGTGGAGAAGACTGCGGCTGAAGTGGCGAGAAAGCTCGAGATCGAGCTCGATCTGGTCTTCAAAACATTGCTCGTGCGCAGTGGCAAGGCGTATGCCCTCGGTGTCGTGCCTGGCAGTTCAGAGCTCAGTCTGCGCGCCTTGGCGCGCGCCTGGGGGCAGCCGGAGGCGGAGATGGCGGACCCCGGTGACATAGAGCGCATCACGGGATATGTCCGCGGCTCCGTATCGCCATTGGGCACAAAGCGTACCCTGCCCGTCTTCCTGGACCAATCCGCGCAAGGGCACGTGATTGCGGTGAGCGCAGGGCGACGGGGCCAGGAACTGCTGCTTGCGGGAGATGCGCTCTGCCTAGCGGTTCAAGGCAACTGGGCCGCGCTCTGCCGCTAGGAACAGGAACTGGCAGGCACGACGCGCAATTAACCGCTTTCAGACGAGGCGTAAGGAGCGGCATCCTCTTTGTCGAACGACAGGCGCCTGAGCTGTCTGCAGCAGGAGCTGCAGGCGCTCTCGCCAGGCCTTTCCTACGATCAGGTGTTCGAGGCGATCGTCCGCATATCCCGCGACCTGATGAAGGCCGACAGCATGGCCATCCTCTGTCCCGACAAAGGCGGCCTCATGTACGAGGTTGGCGGCTCGGAAGATTTCGACCTCGCTCGGTGGGAGCGGGAGAGGAACGATCAGCCATCGCCCGGAGAGGTGTCCTGGCTCCAGGTCTCCGACCTGGGTGCAGCTGCCACGCTGGTGCGTGCCGGGTTCGCTTCCGGGAGCGGCAGCGGCGTCGTCTGTGTCGGTTACGCGCGGCGCTATGAGCCCGAGGCGGACGACCTCGACTTCCTGCGCATGGCTGCGCATCAGATCGGCCTCGCCGCCGGCCGCAGGACGCAGCAGGACACCCTGCAACGCGAGACGGCGGCCGCGAGGCGGCAAGTGCGCCTGTGGCGCGCCTTGGCGCAGCTCGGACAGGCCGTGATGCGCACGGAGGATCGCATCGGACTGATGCGGCAGGTCTGCAACATTGCCGTCGAGTACGGAGATTTCGCCTTCGCCTGGGTCGGTGAGCGCGACGCGTCGGACGAGATCCGGCCGGTTGCCTGGTCCGGAGCGGAAGGGGAGACGCTGCGGGAACTCGGGGTGCGTCTCGACCCGAGCGATCCGCGCGGCACCGGCCCTGCGGCCAGGGCCTTGCGCGAGGGGAGGCTCGTTACCGCGGCGGATCTCTGGGCAGATCCGAAGCTTTTGGCATGGCACGAGCTCGCCGCGCGTTTTGCCCTGCACTCCGTCGCTGCCGTGCCGATCGTCGCCGGCGGAGTCACCGCGGCCGTCCTCGTGATTTACGCAGAGGGAATCGGGGAGTTCGAGGACGGTTCCGTGCAGGCGGTGCTGGCGGAGATCGCCCAGGAACTCGGCTTTGGCCTCGACGTGATCGATGAACGGCGCCGCCGTATCGAGGCCGAGGAGCAGCTGCGGTTGCACCATGAGATTGTGGAACAGGCCAAGGAGTGCCTGGTGGTCGCCAAGGTGCTGCCGGACGGCAAGGTCAGGTTCGTGTACGCGAACCCCGCCTTCGAGAACATGACAGGCTATCGGATCGACGAGATGATAGGCAAGGCGTCCGAGATGCTCTGGGGGCCGCGCACCGACCGCAAGGCGATCGCTGCCATGCATGACGTCGTACTGGCGGGAAAGGCTTGGTCGGGCGAGGTCTG
>JAJYNV010000128.1 GCA_021786135.1 Bacillota bacterium | reverse complement strand
GAGGAGGCCCTTTGGATGGCTGCTGAGTCGTTCTGCGACGTCAAGCAGGCGCTGGTCGTCATAGAGGCGACCAACAAGCTGCAGGCCGCGTGGGAGACCATCCCGGCCGAGGCCCAGCGGCAGGCTGATGGCGGGCCAGCCGGTGACGTTGAAAGGAGCCGTGTAGCGGATCAAAGCCTCGCGGACGGTGAGGTGCAGACCGCTGCGCAACTCTACGTGTGTGTCACCGACGGGAGGAGCTGGCAGTGGGGTCGTCGGCAGAGCCAGGAAGCCGACGCCACGTCGCTCGAGGTCCTGCTCGAGCTCGCGTCGCAGGCGGTGGCGCTCGCGCAGGGCAGCGACATAATCGACTGCTGAACTGTCGCGCCCCGCTGCAATGCGGGCGACGAGCCCCGGACCGAACTTCTCAGGCCGCTCCGCGATGGCGTCGCGGTGGGTGAGGTAGGTCTCCGGCGCACGTATGCTCCCCTGGAGGGAGATGAACTCCTCGGGTGGCGGCCAGTCGAGATCCTCCTGCCTGAGACCCTGCTGTTCCAGCAGGGCGAGCGCATGCAGGAAGAGATCGAGGGTCCCCTGGTCGACTTCGTCTCGCAGCCAGGCCCAGGGCACGCCCACGCCGGTGAGGGGTTCGGGGGCCGGTGGGATGGACGGCAGGGATAAGGGGTCGTCGGGGTCTGGTCCCGCAATGACGTCGAGCAGCAGGCGCACATCCGCTACGGTTCGCGCCATCGGGCAGGCGTGATCGAGGCTGTCTGAGAGGGGCATGACGCCGGTGCGCGGCACGATCCCCTGGCTCGGCTTATACCCTACCACGCCGCAGAGGGCCGCGGGGATCCGGATAGATCCTGCCGTGTCTGTGCCGACCGAGAGCTGGATGAGTCCGGCGGCCAGGGCGGCCGCGGACCCGCCCGAGGACCCGCCGGGGATGCGCGATGCGTTGTAGGGATTACGGGTGGGAGCGCTGATGACGCCAAAGGCGAGTTCTTCCGTGTTGAGCTTGCCGGTGATGACGGCACCGGCATCGCGGAGGCGCCGGATCACGGTCGCATCAGCGACGGCCGGCTCCTGGCCGTACGCCGCACTGCCGCCGGTGGTAGGCAAGCCCGCTACGTCGTAGAGGTCCTTGACACCAAGCGTCAGCCCAAGAAGCGGCTTCGGTCGATCCGCTTGCCAGGCGTCGTCGGCACTGCTTGCCGCCGCCTGGGCACCCTGAGCGTCATAAGTGATGTAGCAGCGCAGGGCGCTTTCGCGTGCCGCAAGTCTGCGCTCCTGCACGGCGAGGACTGCGCTCGGCGACGTTTCGTGACGGGCGAAGCGGCCGAGAAGGGTGCACGCGTCACAGAAGGCGTCGTCGTCCGACGGTTCAGCGGCCATCCAAAGGGCCTCCTCTAGCTCCGCGACTGGTTGGCCAACACTGCGACGGCGTGAGCGCATTCTCCTGCATCCATACGGACCATCACTGCACCATGGGACTGGAATCCCGCCCTAGGCGGAGAATCGCGTGGGACTGGCTGCGGTCAGGGGCAAGGCACCATGCGGCAGAGGAGATCCGGTGCCGCTGCGGGAATCGCTATGCAGAGAATGGGCGCAAGGGGTTGGTCTTGGTAGCTACGGACTTCCATCTTACAGCGGGCGCCGGTGGCCAGGTCGAGGACGTCATCGTGGCCCGGAGCCTCGAGAAGACATATGGCGATGTGCGCGCAGTGCGCGGCATAGACTTCACGATCCGCCGCGGCGAATGCTTTGCTTTTTTGGGACCCAACGGAGCCGGCAAGTCGAGCACGATCCGCATGCTCTCATGTCTTTCGCCCATCAGCGGAGGCGAGCTGATCGTGCTCGGCCGCAAGGCTGACATTGGCGAGCGCCGGATCAAGGAGCGGCTCGGCATCGTCTCGCAGGACGACAATGTGGATCCGGACCTGAGCCTGATGGAAAACCTCCTCGTCTACGCGCGGTACTTCGGCATGCCGCGTGCGGAGGCGGAGCAGCACGCGGAGCAACTCCTCACCTTCATGCAGCTCGAGGGCCGATCGAAGGCGGCTGTACGTGAGCTGTCGGGTGGCATGCGCCGCAGGCTCGTGATCGCGCGGGCACTGATGCACCGGCCCGACATCCTTGTCCTGGACGAGCCGACGACCGGACTCGACCCGCAGGCGCGGCTCCTCGTCTGGGGCGCTGTGCAGCAGCTCAAGGCGCAGGGCGTCACCATCGTGCTCACCACCCACTACATGGATGAGGCGGAGCGGCTCGCGGACCGGCTGGTTGTGATGGATCACGGCCGCATCCTGCAGGAGGATGCACCGCGTCCGCTGATCGAGCGGACCGTGGGGCGCGAAGCGGTGGAGATCTGGCAACGCGACGGTGGGGACGACCAGGCGTTTATAGCGGCGGCAGAGGACGCGCTTCTGTTATCGGACCGACACGGCGAGACGCTCGTCCTCTACGCGGCCGATCCGGGCCGGATCGGCCAAAATTTCGCCAGCCACGGACTGGCGCCGGAACGCATGCTGGTCCGACCGACGAACCTGGAGGACGTCTTTCTCACCTTGACGGGGAGGGACCTGCGCGAATGAACGGAACTCCCGGCCTGCTCCGCGCCGCCGCCGCCGTCTGGTGGCGTGATTTCGTCGCTTGGCGCAAGTTTTGGCGTTCGTCGATCCTGCTCAACTTCGGCGAGCCGCTGACGAACCTGCTGGCCCTCGGCGTCGGCCTGGGCGCCTACGTGGCCGTCATGCAGGGCGTCTCCTTCCTGCAGTTCATCGCCCCAGGGCTCCTCGCGGTGACAGCGATGAATGCGGTCACCTTCGATGCCGGCTTCGATACATACGACAAGCTCAACAGTAGCGGCGTCTATGCGGCCATGCTGACATCGCCGTTGACAGTGCCGGAGATCGTGCTGGGCGAATACCTCTGGGAGGCGACGCGGGCGATCCTGTACGGTGCCGTGTTCTTCCTGGTCATTCTCGCGTTCGGTCTGGTGCACTCCTGGTGGTCCCTCCTGGTGCCGCTGCCCCTGATCCTGTTCGGCGTGCTCTTCACCGCGCCGGCCCTTTATGTGGCCGCCGTGGCCAGGACGCACGAGCAGCTCTTCTACTACTTCAGCCTCGTCATCACGCCCATGTTCATGTTCAGCGGCGTCTTCTTCCCGGTGGCGCACCTGCCTTGGATCGTGCAGGACATCATCTATATCCTGCCGCTCTATCACGGCGTGCTGCTCACGCGCGCGATGGTGCTCGGACAGATGACCGTCGGCATGATCTGGCAGTTCGTCTGGCTGATCGCGTACGCGGCGATTCTCGCTTACCTGCCCGTCCGGGCGCTGGCACGCCGCCTGACCACCTGACAGGCACCTTTGCTGTGGGACAGTCGCAGGGGGTGGGGCGATGAGGCTCCTATACCCGGCTCTCGGGGGCTTTGTCGTGGGCGTGAGCGCCTTCTTCACCTTCGTTGTTCCCGAGGCTGCGTTCGCATCGCTTGGCGGGCAGGGGGTGGGCGCATTCCTCACGGCCATATTCCCGCGCTTCTATGAGGTCGTGAGCGCGGGTGCTGCGGCGTTGACCGTGGTGGGCCTTCTCTCGTTCGGGCCACGCCACCCGAGCACCCTGGCGCCGGGATTCGGACTCGCGCTCACGCTCGCCGCTTGGCTTTGGTGGCTATCGCGGGTGAACGAGGCCGTGGGTACGCCCGCGTTCGGTCTCATGCACGGCCTCAGCCTGGGGCTCGATGCGGTTTCCATCCTGCTCTGGCTGGCTGGCATAGCTGCTGCCAGTGGCAGCTTGCGCGTACCCCGGCGGGATTGAAGGGGGCGAGACGATGCGGGTTGCGGTCAGCGGCGCGAGTGGCCTGATCGGGCGTGCGTTGGTGCGGGAACTCGTTTTTGAAGGACACGACGTCATCGCGCTGCAGCGCCAGCCAGCACCCGTGGCTGCCGGGGTCGAGGGTGTACCATGGCCACGGGTTCCGTCTGTCGGGGACGGGGCGCGTCGCCTTGCCGGGCTCGATGCCCTGGTCCACCTCGCCGGCAGCCCCATCGCAGATGGCCGCTGGACAGATCGCCGCAAGGGTGAGATCGCGGCCAGCCGCGGGCCAGCGACGCACCAGCTGCTTGCTGCCCTGGCGGCCGCGGGCACATTGCCCAGGACGTTTCTCTGTGCTTCCGCCGTCGGCTATTACGGAGCGTGCGGCGATGAACCGGTAGACGAGTTGAGCCCGGCCGGCACGGACTTTCTGAGCCGGGTCTGCGTCGACTGGGAGGTCGCGGCTGAAGAGGCGGCGGCCTGGGGTGTGCGCGTGGTGGAACTGCGCACGGGCGTGGTCCTCTCGCCCGAAGGGGGCATGCTTGCCCGGCTCATGCCGTTCTTCCGCCTGGGGCTGGGAGGTCCTGTGGGATCGGGCCAGCAGTGGCTGCCCTGGATCTCGCTCGCCGATGAGGTGGGAGCGATCCGCACTCTGCTGGAGTTCGAGCAGGCGGTGGGACCCTACAACCTCACTGCGCCTGCACCTGTGCGCAGTCGAGAATTTGCAAAGGCGCTGGCCCGCGTCCTGCACCGCCCTGCCGCAGTTGCCCTGCCGGCATCGCTGGTGCGCCTTGCATTTGGCGAGATGGGCGAGGCGGCGCTCCTGGCAGGCCAACGCGCCCTGCCGCACAAGCTTGCTGCGATCGGCTACCGCTTCCATGACGCCGATCTCGATTCGGCGCTCGCGTCCTGTCTGTCCCGCTAGATGGCGCGTGAGAAGGGTGCGGGGACCCAGCGTAGGGACTGGAGATCGGCTCTGCAACGCGGCATGGGTAGGCTCCTTCGGAATGTGCCGCGACCGTCGGCTCGACCGCCGCGGCGATACACGTCCAGAACGCTTGAACGCCAGCCAATGTTCCGGGGCTGTACGCCCACCCGCTGCGCAACGAGAGTCTTAGAACTTCTTGGCCAGGCGCCGAAGAATTAAGCAGTTCTAAGAAAGCGACCGGCGCGCTGGGGCGCCGTGCCGCTCCAGCGATGGCCAGAAGCCGAGGAGAGTCGTGGCCTACGACCGTTGCAAAGGACCTAAATACCGCGCAGGAACGAGCATTCCAGTCTGCTGGGACACGTGGCGGAAGGCGACGGAACAGGGGAGCGACAATGCGGCGAGCTGCACATCGCATATTGCCCCGCGGCCAAATGGACAGGAGATTTGCCCTCATGCGAAGGAGTTAAGCAAACGTTCATAGAATGAGCGTCGAGTACCGGAGGCGCCGCAGTGCTGGCGTTCAGGGTTGCGCCGCGACGACCGCGCAATGTCGGCGCCGTCTCGCGCTCATCGTCGTCGTTACTTCGCAAGGGTTTCGAGGACCAAGGCAAGGGAGGGTTGAGCGGAAGGCATCCAGGCAGTCTGGACGACGCGACCCTGACAGGCTGCTGCTGCGCAGGGACCAGGTAACCCCGGGTTACGCCGGAGAACGGGCGAGGAGGTTTTTGGATGAAGATGAACCGATGGGCCGCCATGAGCGGTCTCATTGGGTCCGCGGCCATCCTGCTGGCCGCGTGCGGCGGCTCTAGCGGCACGACGACGACGCAGGCGCCTTTGCAGAAGGCGAACACGATCGTCACCGCTTTGCCGCTTCAGGTGGGAATCACCGACTACGCGCCGATCGCGAACGCCT
>JAJYNV010000114.1 GCA_021786135.1 Bacillota bacterium | reverse complement strand
GGTCTACTTCTGGTTTCTGGGCGGCCTCGGCGGCGTCACCTGGGGGCAGATCGTGACCCTCGGTGCGGTCCTCGCCGTCGGCCTCTCTCTCGGCATCTACCACCGGCGGGAACTGGACGCCTTGGCCATGGGCGAGTCGCAGGCCTACTATCTCGGGGTCGACGTGCAGCGCACGCGCATCGTCCTGCTGCTGCTTGCCGGCCTGACGACCGCCGTGGCTGTGGCCGCGTCAGGCCTCATCGGGTTTGTCGGCCTCGTGGCTCCGCATGTGGCGCGCCGTCTCTTCGGCGCAGCGCACGATCGTTCCCTGGTGGCGAGCGCCGCGGGAGGAGCGGGCTTTCTTATCCTGGCGGACACCGTGGCGCGTTCCATGCCGTTTGGCGAGGTCCCTGTCGGAATCATCACCGCCCTGATCGGCGGGCCCTTTTTCATCTGGCTCATCCTGCGCACGGACAGGCGGCGCAGCACATGACGATCAAGGCCAGCGATGTCGTGTTCCGTTATGGCGCCCGCCTCGTGCTCGAGGGCGTGACGCTGACCGTCGAGGGAGCAGGACTCACGGCGCTCTGCGGTCCGAACGGCGCCGGCAAGAGTACGCTCCTCCACGCCCTGGCCGGGCGGCTCGAACCGCAAGCCGGCAAGGTGGAGCTCGACGGGGCGCCAATCAAGGACTTGCGGCCATCCGAGCGCGCCCGCCGGATCGCCGTGGTGCCTCAGGCCATGGGCCAACCGTTCGACGTGACCGTCGAAGACCTCGTCACCTTGGGTCGCCTGCACCGGCTGACGGTGCGTGACCGGCTGCTCCTGCGGGCGCTCTCGTCAGAGGACGCGGCGGCCGTTGACGAGGCGCTCAGTGCGCTTGCCATCGAAGGGCTGCGCCGGCGACGCATCTCCCAGATTTCAGGCGGGGAACAGGCGCGCGCCATGATCGCGACCGCACTCGCGCAGGGCGCGGATCACCTGCTGCTCGACGAGCCGACGGCCCACCTCGATCCGGCCTTCCGGCGCGAGATCCTCGAGATTCTCACCGAACTCGGCCACCAGGGCCGCACTGTGCTGATCGTCTTGCACGATCTGCTGTTGGCGGGGCTCTACGCCGACAAGGTCGCTCTGCTTGCCGCGGGTCGCGTGGCGGCAGCCGGGACGACGGAGGACGTTCTCACAGCGGAAAACCTGACCGCGGTGTTCCACACGCCTCTCCGCGTGGCGCGCCATCCTGCCACAGGTCGGCCGCTGGTCCTGCCGGAGTGAGGCATCGGGAAGCTCTGGACTGGAGGTCGGCCACGAGGCTGCCGGCCGCCGTGATGATAGCGATGGTCACGACAATGTGACCCGCTATGCCGTGGAGATTCCCGACCATGCCGATAAGAACGTTGCCGAGGCATACATGACGAACACCATTTCGACAGCCACCACGATCTTGAACATCGTGGGCAGTGACGTGCCGACGACGTGTTCAAGGGGAGCGCGCGGCCGGGCGCAGCGCGTGGCGGCAGAGTACGCGACCCTCGCTCGCGTCCTTGGCAAGTGCGGTGGCACGTAATCCGAGCGGAGGACATCCATCGGAGTTTGGCGCATCGGCCGCGAGCCAGCGAGGAGGCAACTGGGACGCCAATCTCTGGCCCTCAGCGTCAGCCGTGGCGACGGTCGGCGGTCGCCTGTGCGTTGACACCGTGCGCGAGGCGTCGTAGGATAGGCGCAATAGCGAACTGCGATGCGCAGGCGGAGTACTGGCGGAACGCTGCAAAGAGAGCCGGCATGGGTGAGAATCCGGCCAGCGGGAAGCTGAGGAATGGGCCTGCAAGCTGCGGACCGAATGGCCTTCTGGCCGAGTAGGCTCCGCCGGGACCTCCCCGTTAGCAGGAGGGCGGTATCGGACTTTGTCCCGTACCGGCAGAGTGGGCCTCGGCCAATTGGGGTGGCACCGCGGAAGTTTGCTTCCGTCCCGATCGGGACGGAGGCTTTTTTTGTTGCTGGGGGAGTGGATGTGGTGATCGTGGCGGAGCGGCAGGGAATCGTCTACCGGCATCGCGCCGTGCTCTCCGACATGCAGACGCCGATTGGCATCTACCAGGCGGTGGCCGGCCGCCCGGGCGCCTTCCTGCTGGAGAGCGCGCCGACGCGCGAGAGTGTCGGGCGGTATTCCTACATCGGCTGGGAGCCGCTCTACCGCCTGCAGGCCAGGCAGGGATCGATCCGCCTCGAACACGGCGGCCGGACGGAGCGCCATAGGGCCCCGGCATTCGCTGAGCTCCGCGGGCTGGTCGCGAGGATAGCGGGCGCGCGCCCCGCAGGGGATCTGCCGCCGTTCTTCGGCGGGGCCGTCGGCTATATCGGATATGACGTCGTGCGCGAGTTTGAACATCTCGGCAGGCCCCCCGGGGATGACCGGGGTCTGCCGGTGGTGCATTTCGTCGTGCCGCGGCACATCGTCGCCTACGATCACGTGACGCGCATGGCGCACCTTGTGGTTGCCGACGAGGAAGGGAATCCGGACGAGGCCCGGGCGCGCCTTGACCAGATGGAGCGTCTCATCCGGCGGGGCCGGCGTGCGTCAAACCGGCGCTTCGGAAGTCCCGAGCTCCTGGCAGCATCGCTGTCGCGCGATGAATACGTCGCCCGGGTCCTCCGAGCCAAGGACGAGATCGCGGCGGGCGAAATCTTCCAACTGGTCCTGTCGCAACGGCTCGCTTACCGCACGGGCGCAGCATCCCTCGACGTATATCGCGCCCTGAGAGCCATCGACCCTTCACCGTACATGTTCCATCTGCGCCTGCCGGGCTTCGCGTTCTACGGCAGTTCGCCCGAAACCCTGGTGCGAGTGGACGGGCGCCGTGTCATGGTCCGTCCGCTCGCAGGCACGAGGCCACGCCCCGCGCGACCCGAGGAGCTCGATGGCGTGGCAAGGGAGCTCGCGGGCGATCCCAAGGAACGTGCGGAGCATCTCATGCTGCTCGATCTGGGTCGCAATGACGTCGGCCGGGTCGCGACACCGGGCAGCGTCGGAGTGCGGCGAAGTTTCGCGGTCGAGGAGTACGCGCGGGTGCTGCACCTCGTGTCGGAGGTGGAGGGCGAGCTGGCGGAGGGCCGGTCGAGTCTCGACGCGCTCGAGGCGGCGTTCCCGGCCGGGACCCTCACAGGTGCCCCGAAGATCCGCGCCATGCAACTCATCGACGAGCTTGAGCCGGTGGCCCGCGGACCATACGGCGGCGCGGCAGGCTACATCTCGGCCGATGGCGACCTAGACTTCGCCATAGCCATCCGCTCGATCGTCCAGATCGGAGACATCGCCTACCTGCAGTCCGGGGCAGGCATCGTTCAGGATTCCGATCCGCAGCGCGAGTGGGAGGAGTGCCAGCACAAGCTCGCGGCGCTCAGGCAGGCGCTGGAACTGGCGGGAGGTGGAAGGGCATGATTCTCGTCATCGACAACTACGACTCCTTCACCTACAACCTCGTGCAGATGCTCAGTCCCTACGTCGACGTCGCGGTGACGCGCAACGATGCGGACGACCTCCCGCGCCTGCTGCGGCAGGCAGATGGCGTTGTGGTGTCGCCGGGGCCAGGCAGGCCCGAAGCGGCTGGCGAGCTGCCGAGCCTTCTGCCGCCGTTCCTGGGGCGCGTCCCGATCCTCGGCGTCTGCCTCGGCCATCAGCTGATCGGACAGCTGGCAGGTTGCGATGTCCGAGTGGGGCTGCCCGTGCACGGCAAGACGTCCCACATACGACACGACGGCGAGGGCGTGTTTCAGGGGGTGGCCCAGGACTTCGCCGCCACCCGCTACCATTCGCTCGCCATAGCCCGGGAAACGGTTCGCCCGCCTTGGCGCGTCTCCGCGATGTGCGACGACGGCACGGTGATGGGCATCCGCTCGCCGGACGGCATGACCGAGGGTGTGCAGTTCCATCCCGAGTCGATCGCCACCAGTGAAGGACCGCGCATCATGGAGAACTTCCTGGGGAGGTGCCGGAGATGATCAAGGACGCTATTGCCGCCATCCTGCGCGGCCGCCAGCTGAGCGCGGCGGAGGCCGAGGCGGCCATCGACGAGGTGATGCAGGGCCAGGCGACGCCGGCGCAGATCGCGGGCTTCGCCATCGCACTTGCCTTCCGCGGCGAGACGGCGGAGGAACTGGCCGGCTGCGCGCGCGCCATGCGGCGGCACGCCACCGCGGTTCCCGTCGGGCGCAGCGATGCGATCGACAACTGCGGTACCGGCGGCGACGGCCTCTCGACGTTCAATATCTCGACGACCGCGGCATTCGTGGCTGCGGGAGCAGGTTGTGCCGTGGCGAAGCACGGCAACCGGGCCGCGTCCAGCCGCTGCGGCTCTGCCGAAGTTCTGGAAGCGCTTGGCGTGGCCCTGGACCTGCCCGCGCCGACCATCGGCCGCGCCGTCGACGAGATCGGCATCGGCTTCCTCTACGCGCCGCTCCTGCACGGTGCCTTGCGCCATGCGGCCGGGCCTCGCAAGGAACTGGGCGTTCGCACGGTGTTCAACCTGCTCGGACCTTTGGCCAATCCCGCTGGCGTGCGACGCCAGGTGATCGGCGTCGCACGCCCGGAGCACGTCCGGCTGGTCGCCGAGGCCCTGCGCGAGCTGGGCAGCGAGCATGCGCTGGTGCTGCACGGAGCGGGGGGAGCCGACGAACTGACATTGGCGGGGGAGAATCTGATCTGCGAGCTCAGGGCCGGTGAACTCCACGACATTACGCTCGACGCACGCGAGCTCGACCTAGACCCGGCGCCGGTAGAGGCACTCGCGGGAGGCGACGCCGCCGAGAACGCGCGCATCACGCAGGCGGTCCTCGGCGGTGCGCACGGCGCCCAGCGTGATGTGGTGGCCTTGAACGCGGCGGCGGCGATCTACGTCGGTGGGCGGGCAAGAGACCTCAAGGAGGGCCTCGCCATCGCCCAGGATGCCATCGACAGCGGCCGGGGCGCCGAGTGCCTGCGGCAGCTCGCGGCATTCGGCCGACAGGAACTCGTGGGATGAACCTGCTCGAACGTCTCACGGAATCCGAGCGCCAGGCTTACGTATCTCGCCTGGGACGTCCGCTGCCGTCCAGGCCGCTCCCGGTGCGACCGTTTCTCGGAACTGCCGGTCCAGGTATCGAACTGATCGCCGAGTTCAAACGGAGCTCGCCCAGCCACGGCCTGTTCCCAGTCCAGCCGATGGAGACGGTTCTGGGCCGGTACAGCGCCGCCGGAGCATCGGCGATCTCGATCCTGGTGGCGGAGGAGGGCTTCGCAGGCAGTCTCGAGGATCTCAGGCGGGCTCGGGCGTCGACGCCCTTGCCGCTGCTCTACAAGGGATTCGTGAGCGACCCCGGTCAGATTGACGAGGCGTACGCCTACGGTGCCGATGCTGTGCTTCTGATCACTGCCGTGCTGGGCAAGGACCTCGAGGCGTTCGTGCGCAAAGCTTCGCAGACAGGTCTCGGATCGCTTGTGGAGGTGCATCGGGAGGAGGAACTGCGGTGGGCTCTGGCGGCCGGCGCGTCGATGTTGGGGATCAACAACAGGGACCTTGGGAGCCTCGCCTGTGACCTGGAGGTGTTTCTCGATCTCTCCCGCCATGCGCCAAGGGGGGTCAGGCTGGTCGCGGAGAGCGGATACAGGAGCCTCGAGGACATCGCCGCCGCGGAGCGCGCCGGTAGA
>JAJYNV010000016.1 GCA_021786135.1 Bacillota bacterium | reverse complement strand
GGTAGTCGAATTTCTCGACGGCCTTCATGAGACCGAGGTTGCCCTCCTGGATCAGGTCCAGGAAATGCATGCCGCGACCGACATAGCGCCGCGCGATGCTGACGACGAGGCGCAGGTTTGCTTCCGCCAGTTGCTTGGCGGCCGATTCGTCGCCCTGCTCGATGCGTTGCGCCAGATCGACCTCCTGCTGCGCATTCAGGAGAGGCACGCGGCCGATCTCCTTGAGGTACATGCGCACCGGGTCGTCGAGAGCGATGCCATCGGGAACGCTGAGATCGAGCTGATCGTCGAGGCCCTCGGCATCGGGCTCTTCCTGCGCGTCTTCTTCGCTGTCCTCTGCCGATAGCGGCCGGCCACCGAGCACCTCGTCCACGTCGTCGCCTTGGTGTGCGGGCAGGTCACGGTGTTCCAACTCGACCTCACGGTTCTCGTCGGAGGTGAGATCGGGCAGATCCGGGAACGGTCTCTGATCCATGGTTGCATCACTGCCTTCATGCCATTGGAGCCAAGGGGACACGTCGTGGCGTGGAGACACCCACAAGACACGCGCGCTCGCAGCCGGGAGGCTTTCGTGCCTGCCGCGGTGCCTCTAGCGGCGTGGTGAAGGGCGAACGGTCACCGGAGCGCTGATACAAGCATTCCATGATACCGCACAAAGTATTAAATACACCATAGCTAAATGGGGTTGTCAATACAACGCGGCGGCCTAGGCTCGAATGTTCGCTGTGGGAGGCGCGGATCCTGCCGGATTGTGACGACGGACTACAACTTATGTCGAGGAAACCTTGGCACATCCCGGGCCGGGTGAAGAAGTCCTCACGTCGGGCCCGCCGCCCCGGTCGTCCTCACATTCGGCGACGCGTGGACAGTCCCTCTTTTGCGGGCACATGCTGCCTTCAGTCCAAGACTGTTCTCATCTTGGGCCCGGACAGGTCGCGACGAAGAGGCGGCTCTTAGCCGACCAGGTGGCGCCGCCGGGCAGCAGCTGCATGCCGCTGAGCTCCCAGGGCAGGTCGAGATTCGGCGCGTTCACGAGGCATGTCATCGGCTCCGGGCAAAAAAAGCCGCTCTTCGCATCGCCGTTCCAGAGCATCCAAGCGCGGAACTTCGGATCCGTCTCGTAGAGGACGGACACGCCGAGCCCGGGGAAGCGAAGGCGGCAGACGTTCGGCCCGCCCAATGGGGTACTGCTGTAGAGCGCGTCGATCGGATGGGCGAAGGGGTCGCCGCTCCCGGACGCGATGGCGGCTGCCATGGCGTCCGGGGGCACCGTCCGCCCGCTGGGCAGCTTTCGGTCGTTCAGTTCCCACTGCTCGCCGATGTTCATGTAGAGATCGCACGGCAAAGCATCGGCGTCTGCCGACGGCGGCACCTGCAGGGCGGTGTGGAAGCCGAGCATGAGGGGCATCGGCCGCTGTCCGTCGTTCGTTGCCTGGACGGTCCACGCGAGGCCCTGGTCGGACAGGCGGTAGCGGAGCTGGAGCGTGAGCCGGTGTGGAAACCAACGGAATTCCTCGTCCTCTTCCCTCAGGCAGCGGCGCAGGCAAAGGACGGCTTGAGGCCCGTCCGCCCCTTGTTCCACCACCTGCCATGGCGAGCGGGCGAAGAACCCATGCAGACGGTTGTGCAACTGCGGTTCGTTGATCGGGAAGCGGTAGGTCACGCCGGCGGCGGTGAAGGTTCCATCCTCGATGCGGTTGGGCGGAAAGAGCAGCGGAATGCCGTACGGAATCGGATCGCGCCGATAGGCCGTGAGATCCCCGTGCAATCCGGCGAGAGGTTCACGAAGAACGTTCAGCCCGTGCGCCTTGTCGCGCAGCGCAACCATGTGGCCGCCGATGCCAGGCAGCACCCAGGCCTCGTAGGAGGATGCCCGCATGACGAGTGCGGGCTCGTCGCCGTAAAGGGCGCTCGTGACAGAAGGGACTCCCATGTGCGGACTCCTCCTTCGGAGCTCAGAGGACTAGCGGCGGTCGCCGGTGCGCCGCAGAGCGAGCACTCCTCGCCGCAGGCGCGTCGCGGGACTTCCGGTTGCAGCGCCGTGGAAGCGGCCGAGGGGGTCGTGCGCGTGATGCGCCAGCTTGGCGACATGGATGCGATCCGAGCGCGCGACGGCCACGGCGGCCAGGCCAGCGCCGATCGCCGGGCCGACAACATAGATCCAGAGCGAGCCCACGGTGTGCGCGGCCAGAGCAGGGCCGAAAGAGCGGGCGGGGTTCATGGAGGTGCCGCTCCAGGGAGCCTCGAAGGCAACCAGGCACGCGACGAGCGGCGGTATGAGAGCCGGTGTGAAGACGCGCAGGCGTTCATGGCCGACGAACCAGAGGATGCCGCCGACCAAGGCGAAGGTGGCGAGCACCTCGCCAAAAACCGCTGGCCAGGCGCCCGCGGGGGAGGGAACGGTGGCTCCGTAGAGCGCCGTGCGGCCGAAGGGTCCCCAGACCGGCTTCAGCAGGAGGCCGGCCAGCCCACCGCCGACAAACTGCGCGACGGTGTAACAGGCGGCGTCTAGCGGCGACAGACTGCCTGCGCCCCAAAAGGCCCAGGATAGGACCGGGTCGAGGTGTGCGCCCGAGATCCGTCCTATGGGGCTGAGGGCGAGCAGGGCGCCGACACTGCCGAACAGGAAGCCGGTCGCCAGGCGGCGCACGAACGGATCGGGAAGCCACGTGGCCGCTGGTGAGCCGCGGCCGAAGTCGAAGATGACCACCGCAAGGCCGAAAAAGACGAGCAGGAACGTGCCGAGGAACTCGACCGCGTAGGCCGCCCAATGCAGATTGGAAGGACGCGAGACACTCACCTCCGATGGGATGACTTGCATGGTAGCTGACGATTCAGTAAGGGAATTTACCTGCGTTCAAGGGAAGGTAACATCAACGTGCTATATAAGATATGCATATCATCAGCATAAATAACTACGGCATGCTCGGAGGCGGCGACGCGGGATTTTATTGCTTCCCACTATACCACTGTCGGAAGAACATGCTGGCGACGGGACCGCATGTCATTGTGTCTAAATGTGTTTGAACAGGGATTGGAATTGCGCAATCAGGAAGACGTAGGAATGGACCTGAGAGAGACGGACATGTGCAACGACTGTCGCTGCACATGTTGGCGGTTTGTAACGTGGACTGCCATGGCATAATTCTTGGCACTTCGTGGGTATTCATCTTCACCGTCGTCTGCGTGGCCCTCGCCCTGGTGACGTTCCAGGCAGCATCGAGATGGCTCTATTAATGCGCCGGCGGCGAGAGCCGTGGACTTTCATGGCACATCGTCGCACTCGTGTTGGCCGGGATAGTCGCGCCCGGCAGCGTGATCTTCTCGATCTGGATCATGGCGCTCAATTCCGACGTGTCATAACAACGGGAGACCAGAAGTTCTCGACCACCAAAAGCAGCCTCGCCATTTCGGCGCAGGCCGATCTCCTCCGACAACGCGCGGCGGATGGCGTGGGTCGAGTCCTTGCCGACTACGCGGCGCCGGATAGGGCTGCCTGGAAATCGTCTCCTGGCACTCGGCGGGGCAGGCCTGAGCTATAGCGCCTGAAGACTCCTGTAGCGCGATAGTTGAGACACCTTCGGCACCACGGAAGGTGGACATCGCCGCTCTCGCCTCTCAAACTGCCCTGAAGGACTCTTCGTCGATCGCGAGCGGCAGCTGCACCTGGTGGATCGGCGTGCTCATGAACCAAAGCGCGAGGAGAAGGTTGCCCACGGCGGCGATCCAGAGGGCGGGGCGCGTTCCCGCGGCCATGGCCACGAGCCCGAACGCGACCGTACCGACCAGGCCGAAGAGGCCACCGAAGAACTGCATGCCACCGTTCACCCGGCCGAGCCAACGATCTGGCGTCACGCTCTGGCGCAGTACGGTCTCGTTGATCTCGTAGATCGTGCCGGACAGGTCGCCCAGGAGCTGCGCCAGGGCGAGCGCACCGAAAGCCAGCCAGAAGCCGCCGCCCGCAAGCGGCAGGAGCAGCCCGACGATGCCGCTTGCGAACATGCTGAAGGTCAGGGCCCTGCCGATGCCGAGTCGCCGCACCACCGGCTGCGAGATGCCGGCGGAGATCAGCGCGCCGACGCCCCCGAGGGTCACCAAGATGCCGAGCGCCAGGGGGCCGAGTTGCAGGGTGCGCAAGGCGTAGAGCTCATAGAGGGCGGCGAACGCACCGCCAAAGAGGTTTGAGACGGCGATGACGGTGGCCAGCGGGCGCAGGAGGGGGTGGCGGAGAACGGCCCGGAGGCCTTGTGCGGCCCGCGGCAGCTGCTCACCCTCGGGAGGCGTCGCAAGGGCAGGCTCGGGCCGCCGGATGCTGGCGATCGTGAGCGCGGATACGAGATTGGTCAAAGCATCGAACAAGATGGCAAACGGCGCGCCCACGGCCTGCACCAGAGCGCCCATGACGGTCGGACCGGCGGTCTCTCCGACGGCTCCGGCGGCATAGACGAGACGGTTGCCCTGCTCCAGGCGGTCCCGGCCGACGAGCGCGGGAAGGTAGGCCTGATCGGTGATCTGGTAGGCGAAGCCGATGCCTGCGACCAGCAGCGACACCAAGACAAGCTGCCAGAGTGCCAGGCGGTGGAGGAGACTGAGAACCGGCACGCAGAGGAGCAGCAGAAAGCGGCCAAGATCCATCGCGATCAGGAGTGGGCGGCGCCGCGTGCGATCGGTCAAGGCTCCCGCATGGGCCGAAAGCAGAAGCCCCGGCAGCTGCGTCGCGGCGGCCATGATGCTGACGCCGAAGGCACCCGTGCCGAGCGTGAGAATCGCCGTGATCGGCAGGCCCTCACGACTGATGCGGGATCCGATCTCCGCGATGGTGCGACCGGAGAGAAACCAACGGATGTCTCGCTCTCGGAGAAGGTTCGATTCCGGGGGTGAGGAGGCTGACGAAGCGTTTGGGCTTCGCTCTCGCTTCAGAAGTGACCTGCTCGCGCAGCCGCGCCGCGCCGGAGCGCAGGGTTCAATGTGCGGCTTCGCGAAATGCCGAACCGGATCCGTGGCGGGATCGCTGAAACTTTCGCCGCACAGCAGGGAGGGATGGAGATGCCGATCGAGCCGTCCCGGCGCTTTACCGGTCCGCGCGTCTACCTCGAACTCCTGCGCCGCGAGCATACGCTGGAACTCTTGCGTTATCGGCGGGCGAACTTCGCGTTCCTGCGTCCCTTCGAGCCGCTCCAGGACGAACGCGAACTGGTCGCGACGGAACAGGAGGCCCTGATCGCCAGCTACCTCGAGCGGGCGTCGCGAGACCAGAGCTACCACTTCGGCATCTTCCTCCAGCGCGGTGGGACGCTGATCGGCCGGTTCAACCTCAACAACATTGTGCGCGGGGTCTTTCAGAACGCCTATGTCGGCTACGCGCTGGACGAGCAGCGGCAGGGGCAGGGCCTGATGACTGAGGCTGTGGCACTGGGCTGCGAGATCGGGTTCCGCGTCCTTGCGCTGCATAGGCTGCAAGCGGCGACTCTGACGTGGAACCGGGGCTCGCAGAGGGTGCTCGAGAAGAACGGCTTCCGCCGCGAGGGCTACGCTCCCGGCTATCTCAAAATCGCCGGCCGATGGCAGGACCACATCATCTTTGCGCGCCGCGTCGATCAGGATCTCGATCTTCCCGCCGGCGACACGCCTTCCGAAGGCGCAGCGCGTGAAACCAGTCCGCCTGTCTGATGGTCTAGAGGGTGTGGGGTGAGATCA
>JAJYNV010000221.1 GCA_021786135.1 Bacillota bacterium | reverse complement strand
CTCCGGACGGCGGGTGCGCGCAGACTCGAGGGTGAGCAGGTCGTTGGTGAGGCGCGTCATGCCGCTCAGCGCCTGCTGCATCGCGCTCAGGGACTCCTGCGTCTCCGCGGGAGTGAGGCCTCCCTCGGCCAGCAGTGCGGCGTTGCCCTGCACGATCTGGAGCGGAGTGCGCAGCTGGTGGGCCGCCTCGGCGAGCAGCATGCGGTCGCGCTGGCGCTGCTGGTCGAGCGCCGAGATGAGGTCGTTGAGCACGCGGCCGAGCCGGCCGATTTCGTCGTGCGGGTCCGAAAGTTCCGGCAGCCTGGCGTCGGCCGGCGCGTGCCTGAGGTCGACCGCCGCCTGCGTCAAGGCCTGTACGGGCCTCAGCATGCGTCGCGCGGCGACGTAGCCGAAGGCGCCGCCGCCCACCGCGGCCGCGAGACCGATGGTGGCCACGCCGAGGATGAGATCCTCGATCAGGGCGATCGCCGGCGCCAGGGGATAGTCGAGCACGACGCCGAGATTCTGATGCGTGACCTGGACGCGGACATAGGGCATGGGGCCGCCCAGCGTCATCCCGCTGCGCGAGCCCGTGGGCACGCGGGAGCCTGTGTTCGGCGATTGCAGGACGACCTGGCCGTTCCTATAGATCCAGACCTGCGGGTCGGTGCGCAGACGATCATCAAAGACCGTCTGCTGGGTCGTACCGGTTGGTCCGCCCGGGCCCAGCGTGTCGAACACGAGATGGGCCGTGCTGGCCGCGGTGGCCACGACGCTCGTGTACTGGTGGACGGCCGTGAAGATCGAGACGAAGAGCGTGGAGCCGATGACCATGCCGGCCGTGGCGAGCCCCGCCTGAGTCGCCAGGCGACGGCTGAGGCTGCCAAGGCGCGGCTCGCGATACTCCTGGTCGGGTGCGGCCTCAGTGCTCACTCTGCCTGTGCTTCAGGCGCGCCCTGCGCGTCCTGGGCGTGCAGGCGGTAGCCGACGCCGCGCACGGTTTCGATCAGTTTGGGCGCGCCGACCGCGGTAAGCTTCTGGCGCAGATAGCCGATATAGACGTCCACGATATTGCTCTGTCCGCCGTAATGGAAGCCCCATACGCGTTCGAGCAGCATGTCGCGCGTCAGGACGGTCTCCTGGTTCAACGCGAGGCAGCGCAAGAGCTCGAACTCACGCCGCGTCAGGTTGAGCGGGTGGCTCTGGAAGCTGACCTCCCAGCGCAGGGTGTCGACGTGCAGTTCGCCGACATCCAGCACCGCCTGCGTGCGCTCGTGGTCACCTTGATGGACGGTGCGGCGCAGGAGCGCCCGGAGGCGCGCGACGAGCTCCGCTGGCGCGAACGGCTTCACGAGGTAGTCGTCCGCGCCGGCGTCGAGCCCCTCGACGCGTTCGGGCAGGCTGCCGCGCGCGGTCAGCATCAGGATAGGGATGTCCGAGAGCGCCCGCAGCGCTCTGCACACCTCGAGCCCGTCGATGTCGGGCAGCGTGAGATCGAGAATGACGCCCTCGTAAGATCCCTGCGCCGCCTCCGCGAGCCCGTCGCGGCCGGTTTCCTTGTGCGCGAGCGTAAAGCCGGCGTGACGCAGCTCGATGCTGACGAGCCTAGCTACCGCCGGGTCGTCTTCGATCAGGAGCAGATGCGGATCGCCCTGGGCCATGCGTTCGTCACTCCCGTGAGCTCCCGAGTGTATGGCGGTCACTCTTACGGTTCGCGCACAACTGCTTTACTACCTGCGTGGTACGGCAGGCGTTGCCTGGCTCCAGAGGGAATACTCGAGGCATGACATCGAACGACTGGACCCGCATAAGGCGCGGGCGCTGGACAACCGTCGGACTCGTCGTCGTCGCCGCTCTCGTGCTGCTCGTCGTGCGCCTCAACCAGCACCACAATGTGTCGCGTGCCTGGAGCCTCTATTCGGTCGGCTACGTCCTGCCGCCCTCGGAGACCCAGGAGCTCCTGCAGACGGCCACGTGGCTGCGGTTGCCCGCGCAGGTGGCAGGACTCAAGTACGGCGGCGCGGTGGTGCACCCGGAGGGTGCGCGCGGCATCGCGTTCGTCGAGATGCTCTACGGGCACATGCCGAACGGCTTCCTGGACGTCTCGGAGTCCCAGCAGCCGCTGTCGGTAGGCATCGCCGGCAGACGCGAGCGCATCGGCAATGCCAAGGCGTCGCTTGGCGCGGTGACTCTGCGCGGCGTGCGCCGCGACTTCGCGCTCTTCCAGCATGCGGGCAACTACTATCTGGTCGTCGCGCCTCAAGGCTCTCCGTCGCTTCACGCCGCCGTGCTGCAGTTGTCGCGCTGATCCCCGCGGTGCCACCCGCGCCATCGCCCGGGCAATCGACGCGGCGCCCGCCGCCGCAGGTCGGGCCCATTGGCCATTGGCAGACCCTGGGTGGCGGCGTAAACTCCCGTCGGATCTGAACCCCGGGAGGGACGGCGTTGCGGCTGAGGGCGTGGCTTGCTCTGCTCCTGCTGATCGCGGCTGCATTGGCTGCCATGCCTGTCTTCATGTACGGGGAGCAGACCGTGCCCTTGCCGCAGGCGAGGCGGGACCTCCTCTCGACAGCGCAGGAGGTCCTGCTGACGCATCCCGCCTTCGCTCTGGAGGCGAACGGCGCCGCGATGCGGCGGGCGTATCTGTTCTATGTTCGAAGACTCTCGGCCAGGCTTTCGGAACCGCTGACGTCCACCGCTCTGCTCGAGGACGAGGATCTTGTCCTCGACTGGCTCAAGGATCCGCACACCAACCTGGCACAGGCCTGGAGCCCCCTCTCGAGTACGGATCTCCTTCCTGTCGGCTTCTACTGGACACAGGGCGGACTCGTCGCCTACCGCGTCGCGGGCAGTCCAGGCGGCATCGAGACCGGAGATCGCGTGCTCGCCATCGGCGGTGTCCCTACCCGGGACCTGCTCTCGCGTCTGCGCCGGTTCTACAGTGGCAACGTGCCTTGGCTGCAGACCCTTGCCGACACGTTCCTGCCGTACGGCAATACCCTGGCCTGGCTCGGGCTTGAACACGACGGCCGGGTCGATCTTTCCTTCGAGCGATCGTCCGGCGAGCGCTTCAGTCTCCGCGTCGCGCTCAGGCCGATCGGCCTCTCTTCCTACGAAAGTTACGAGCTTGGCCATGCTCTCTTTCTTGCGCGCTATGTGGCGCCCCCGGGTCTCATGCGACGCCTGGGCGACTCGTTCTACGCTTGGCGCGTAACGCCGGACTACGGGATCTACTGGCTGGTCGCGTGTCAGGACACCAGCGGTTTCGAGCACAGTGTGAGCGCCTTCTTCAGCGCCGTGAAGAAGGCTCACGTGGGCGACGTCGTGATCGATCTGCAGGAGAACATGGGCGGCGACGCGGATGTCGCCTTCGCCTTTCTCAGGCACCTGCCGCTCCAGGCAGGCTACCAGGACTTGCAGAGCGCGCAGAGCCCGGATGAAATCTTCCGAGGCAAGGTCTACGTCCTGGTGAACGGCGCGACGATGAGCTCGGGCGTGCAAGTCGCGGAGTACCTCACCGAGGCGGGCGACGGCGTGCTCGCCGGGAGTCCAGCCGGCCTTGCCAGCGCGGCGTGGGGCGAGGTGCAGTATTTTGAGACACCGGACGGCCGCATGGACTATCAGGTGTCGAGTATGTGGATCCCAGCGGTCGATGGCCGCGTCACACCCACGCTCCGGCCCAGCATCGCGCTGCCCTTGACCGTCGAGGATGTGCGCGAGGGACGGAATCCTCTTGCCGCATGGCTTGGGCACCTGCCGTCACCCGTCGCCCCGTGCACCTGACATCGGCGGTAGGCGCCCGGGCGGCGCCAGTGCGCAGACCGCATTCTCGCAGAGATGGCATGAGAGGGGTGTCGGTCGATGCGTTTGCGGTCGGGCGTGGCGGGCGTCCTCCTGCTGGCCCTCGCACTGGCGGCGGTGCCGCGGCTTTCGCTGGCGGATGTTCTGCTGCCGTTGCCGCAGGCCCGGCAGGACCTCGCCGCCACGGCCCGTCAGGTCGTCGCCACGCATCCGGCGTTCAATGGGACGAGCCCAGCGTCACGCACTGCGGCGAGCTATCTTGACTACATGCGCAGCGTAGTGGCGCAGACGCGTTCACCGCTGCCGCTTTGGCGGTTCCTCGAGGCGGAGGATCTCGTCCTGAACGGCATGCGCGATCCGCACACCACCCTCTGGGCGCTCTATACGCCCTTATACAGCTCCGATCTGCTGCCTGTCGGCTTCTATTGGGTGACGGACGGCCTCGTGGTCTACCGGATCCGGGGCACGCCTGCCGGTATCGCGACTGGCGACCGCGTCCTGTCCATCGGCAACGTGCCCGCCTCCCGCCTCGCGCAGCGCCTGCGCCGCTTTTACAGCGGCAATGCGCAGTGGCTGCACGCGCTCGCGGGCTCGACGCTGCCTTTCGGCAATATGCTGCGCTGGCTTGGTCTCGTGCGGGACGGCAAGGTCGCGCTCGAACTCGCAGGCCCATCGGGAAGCCGCTACAAGGTGTCCGTCGCACTCGCGCCGCTCGACCAGGTGACCTATGAGGCCTACGAACAGGGCGTCGCAAGCTTTGTCGACCGCTTCGTGGCGCCGCCGGGACTGCGCGAGCCGGTTGGACGGCAATTCTACACGTGGCGCGTCACGCCGGACTACGCCATCTTCTGGCTCTCCGCCTGCAAGATCTCACCCGCCTACTCGGCGGCTGTCGATGCATTCTTCAGGGCCGTGCAGGCGTCCGGGGTGCACTATGTCGTGATCGACCTGCAGCAGAATAGCGGCGGCAACTCGCTCGCCGGAAACCCCTTGGTGCAGCACCTCGAGATCAAGCCCGCCTATGCTTCGTTCGTCGAGGGTCTCGGCATCCACCAGAACCCGCGTGAGGTCTTCCGCGGCCAGGTCTACGTCCTGATCGACGGAGGGACGTTCAGCTCCGGCGTCAACGTGGCCGAGGAGCTCAGCGAAGCGGCACCGGGCGTCCTGGCCGGGAGCCTGAGCGGCTGGGCGAGCGGCGGTCCGGGCAACGTGCAGGGCTTTGCCACACCGAACTTCGGCATCGGCTACCAGGTCTCGGCGCACTTCATGCAGCCCCTCAACGGGCGTATGGTGCCGGCGCTGGTGCCCAGCCTCAAGCTGCCCGTCAGCGCGGCCGACATCCAGAAGGGGATCAACCCGGTGGCGCGGTGGCTCTCGCATCTCGCAACGCCGCGCGTCAAGACCTGACGGCGCAAGTGACGCCGCCCGGCGGGCGGCAGCGCTATTCCTCTCCGAGGCCGCGCCTCGCGAAGTAGGCCGCGCCGATGAGCGGTGCCGGTCCACCGAGCTGCGCAGGCAGTATGGGCAAGGGCAGGTTGGCGGCCCAGGCGTGCTGGCGCAAGCTCTGAAGAAGCGCGGGCTGCAGGAGGTCCAGGCTTTCGGCAAGCGACCCGCCCGCGATGACAGCCTGGGGGTTGGCGGCCTGCGCGACAACGGCACAAGCGACGCCAAGGGCCCGCCCCGCGCGGCGGTATGCCGCAAGCGCCGCCTGCTCGCCAGCGCGGGCGCGATCGGCGATCTCCTTCGCGCCGATCGCGTGCCCAGCCCTCCTTGCGTAATCTCGCTCGATCGACGGCCCCGCCGCGATGGCCTCGACGCAGCCCCGGCGTCCGCAGCCGCACACGGGCCCGCGCGGTTCCGCCTGGAAGTGACCCACCTCGCCAGCGGCGCCGTCTGCGCCTAGCAGAGGCTCGCCGTC
>JAJYNV010000077.1 GCA_021786135.1 Bacillota bacterium | reverse complement strand
GCGGCGCAGCCGCCGAGGACGATCAGGTCCGCCAAGGAGATCTTCTTCCCACCTGGCGCGGTACGGTCAAAGGCAGCCTTGATCTCTTCGAGGCGGCCAAGGACGACGGCGAGCTCCGCCGGGCTGTTGGCCTCCCAGTCCTTCTGCGGTGCCAGACGGATGCGCGCGCCGTTGGCGCCGCCCCGCCTGTCGCTGTCACGATAGATGGACGCCGCGGCCCAGGCGGTCGAGACCAGTTGGGAGACCGAGAGGCCCGACGCCAGAATGCGGCTCTTGAGGGCCGCGATGTCCGCCTCGTCCACGAGCGGGTGATCGACGGCGGGAACCGGGTCCTGCCAGATCAGCTGCTCCTTCGGCACCTCCGGGCCGAGATAGCGCGCCCGGGGCCCCATGTCCCGGTGCGTGAGCTTGAACCACGCCCGCGCGAAGGCATCCGCGAACTCGTCCGGGTTCTCCGCAAAGCGGCGCGCGATCGTTTCGTAGATCGGATCGAAGCGCAGCGCAAGGTCCGTCGTGAGCATCATCGGCGCGTGGCGCTCCTTCGGGTCGTGGGGGTCCGGCACGGTGCCGTCCGCGGCACGGTCCGTGGGCCCCCACTGGTGGGCCCCTGCCGGGCTCTTGGTCAGCTCCCACTCGTAGCCGAAGAGGTTCTCGAGGAAGCCGTTGTCCCACTTCGTCGGTGCGCTCGTCCAGATGACCTCGACGCCGCTTGTGATCGTGTCGTTCCCCTTGCCCGTGCCGAAGGAGTTCTTCCAGCCGAGCCCCTGCTCCTCGATGCTGGCGCCTTCCGGCTCGCGGCCGAGGTAACGTTCGACGTCCGCCGCGCCGTGGGTCTTGCCGAACGTGTGGCCGCCGGCGACGAGCGCCACGGTCTCTTCGTCGTTCATGGCCATGCGGGCGAACGTCTCCCGGATGTCCCGGGCGGCCGCCACCGGATCGGGATTGCCGTTCGGACCCTCGGGGTTCACGTAGATGAGACCCATCTGCGTCGCGCCCAGCGGGTTCGCGAGCTCCCGGTCGCCGGTGTAGCGCTCGTCGCCCAGCCACGTGGCCTCTGGACCCCAGTAGGCATCCTCCTCAGGCTCCCAGACGTCCTCGCGCCCGCCGCCGAAGCCGAAGGTCTTGAAGCCCATCGACTCGAGGGCGCAGTTGCCCGCGAGGATCAGCAGATCGGCCCAGGAGATCTTGCGGCCGTACTTCTGCTTGATCGGCCACAGGAGGCGGCGCGCCTTGTCGAGGTTCGCGTTGTCGGGCCAGCTGTTCAAAGGTGCGAAGCGCTGCGTGCCCGAGCCGGCGCCACCGCGGCCGTCGTGAATCCGGTAGGTTCCGGCGCCGTGCCACGCCATGCGGATGAAGAGCGGCCCGTAGTGGCCGAAGTCGGCGGGCCACCAGTCCTGGGACGCGGTCATCAGTTCGACGAGGTCCCGCTTGACGGCGGCCAGGTCGAGGCTCGCGAATTCCGCCCTGTAGTCGAATGCCTTGCCCATCGGGTCGATCAGAGGCGAGTTCTTGCCGAGCGGCCGCAGGTTGAGCTGATTGGGCCACCAGTGCTGGTTTGCCATGGAACCGGCGGCGGCATGCGGGTGGGCCATCACCGGGCAGCGGGCGCCCGCCGCGGGCTGCGGCGTGCTGGTGGTGGTCGCTCCGGTCTCCTTTTCGCTCATTGCGATCCTCCTTGTCTCGTCTTCCCATCCCTCTGGCAGGACGGGCAAAGGCCCCAGTAGACGACCTCGGCTTCATCGATGACGAACCCCTGGTTCTCGGACGGATGCAGGCACGGCGCCTGCCCCACGGCGCAGTCCACATCCACTACGCGGCCACACGAGCGGCAGACAAGGTGATGGTGGTTGTCGTCGGTGCGGGCTTCGTAGAGCGCCGGCGACCGCGCAGGCTGGATGCGACGGATCAGATGCTTCTCGGTCAGGACAGCGAGGACGTCGTATACCGCCTGATGCGAGACCGTACCGATCTCCAGGCGCACTGCCTCCTCGATCTGGTCGGCGGTGGCATGCGGGCGCTGCGCGACAGCACGCAGAACCGCCAGCCGCTGGGCCGTGACCTGCAGGCCGTGCTGGTGGAGGAGGGACGCAGGATCGGAAAACTGTTCTCGCGTCATGGTCCCATTTTCGCCGCCTTTCTAGAACGTGTCAATGTTTTGATATAGTCCAGACTTACTTCATCGTCCGCGCCGAGGTCTACGGACAGCGATGGCACTGCCTCCCCATCCCCGCCGCGTGTGCTGGAGGGGAGCTACCTTCGCGCACCAGCTACTGCAGCACTGAAACGCGGTTGGTGAGGACCTGCCCTCACCAACCGCTTCCGCGTGTCGAACAGAAATAGGAGCAACCTCTTGACCACCCTGGCAAATGGTCGCGTGCATACTTCTAGCCGAATCCCGTTGTGCCCGATGGTGCCGTAGGTACGCCACCTGATGACTTGGGGCAATCGCGATCGGTCATGGCTGCAAGCGGCTCGCATCAAGAGATCGGACGCCTCTGTCAAAGTTCCGACCCAAGCCCTTTAGAGAAACCGGTACTCCTTTGGCGTCACGGTCATCCGCTCGTTGCCGTCCTCCGTGATGAGCAGGGTGTCCTCGATGCGGACGCCGCCCACTCCCGGGATGTAGATCCCCGGCTCCACCGTGATGACCATACCCGGCAGAAGCTCAGTGTCGACCCGGCCCGATCCGGGGTACGCGGAGAAGGGTTGCTCGTGGATGTCGAGACCGACGCCGTGGCCGATCCCGTATGCGAAGCACCACTCCCGGTATGCGGACGTCTGGATCACCTCGCGGGCGGCGCGGTCCACTTCGCTCGTATGCACACCCGCGCGCGCCGCCGCGATCCCTGCCGCCTGCGATTCACGCACCAGCTCGTAGATCTCGCGCAGCTTGGGCTCCACCGGACCGATGCCGACGGTCACGGTCTCATCGGATCTGTAGCCCGAGAGCATCCCGCCGTAGTCGATGGTGACGAGTTCGCCGTGCACCATCGACTTGTCGGTCGCACGTGCGTGCGGAAGCGAGCCTCGAGTTCCGGAGGCAACGATGGACGGGAAGCCGTTGCCGTCGAGTCCACGTTCCAGCATGGCGTTCGACAGCAGCTGTGCAAACTTGCGCTCGCTCATGCCACGCATGAACGACGAGAACGCGTCGGCGAGTGCCGCCCCCGCCAGCTTGGCTACCATGCGCATCTTCGCGACCTCAGACGCATCCTTGACGGCACGCATCTGCTCCACCATGCCATCCGCAGCCACGAACTCGTGCTCGAGCAACCTCGAGCGCCACTGCTCCAACATCTGCACAGGCACCCTCGCCGCCTCGAAACCGATCCGTGGACCGGCCTGGCGGCAGGCGTCCGCGAGTGCGTCCACATAAGGACTGCCGTGCTGCAGGACTCGGCAGCCTTGCACCTCGTTGGCCGCCTGCTCGACATACCGGGAGTCGGTGAGGAACGTGGCATCGTCCGCTCCGACGACAAGGTAGCCCGAGGTGCCGGTGAAACCGCTCAGGTAGCGTAGGTTCGCATGGTTGAGATCCTCCGGCGCCGCGATGACCAGGGCGTCGAGTCCCTGCTCCGCCATGCGCAGACGAAGACGCTGAAGACGTTCATTCAAGCTTGATGTCCCTCCCGGCGAAACCTACGCAGGCACAGCCGAACCGGCGCCACGCAGCCGCCACGTGCTGTTGCCTTCCCTTGGGTCCAACGCACTTCATCTGACTGCCCGTATACCTCGGGTCGGCTGCAGCTGTCTTCCGGCGAACGTACCGTCATACATCCATCGCCAGCGTGGACTCGCCAGAAGTCTGACAACCTGAAACACGAGCACCTGCGGCCGGCCCTACTACAGGGCGCGATAAGCCTTCGGTGTCACTGTCAACTTCTCGTTGCCGTCCTCTGTGATGAGCAGGGTATCCTCGAGCCTGACGCCAGCCAGCCCTAGGACGTAGATGCCGGGTTCCACCGTCATGGTCATTCCCGGCTTCAACTCGTGGTCGACCCGTCCGGATCCCTCCTTGGCGGCACGGGGATCCTCATGGATATCGAGACCTACGCCATGGCCCACGGCGTAGGGGAAGCACCAGTCGCGATATGGGGATGCCTGGATCACCTCGCGGGCGGCGCGGTCCACTTCGCTCGTCCGAGCGCCGGGCTGCGCCGCGGCGATTCCGGCAGCCTGCGCCTCGCGCACGATTCCGTAAATCTCACGCAGCCCCGGATCCACCGCGCCGATGCCGACGGTGACCGTCTCGTCCGAGCGGTACCCAGCGAGCATCCCGCCATAGTCGATGAGCACCAGTTCGCCTTCCTGGATCGGCTTGTCGGTTGGATGCGCATGTGGCAGCGCGGCGCGAGGGCCCGAAGCGACGAGTGTGGGAAAACCGAGCCCGTCCAAGCCACGCTCCTGCATCGCGTGCCCGAGTGCGTTGGCCAGTTGCCGCTCGGTGGTGCCTAGGGTGAAGTGCGAGAGTACGTCGGCAAGGGCTTGGCCCGCCATATGGGCCACTTGTCGCAACGTCTGGACCTCCTTCGCCTCCTTGACGATGCGCAGGGTCTCCACCACGCCGTCAGCCGCCACGAACTGGTGCTGCTGCAGGCGCGCACGCCACTCGTCGAACATTCTGACAGACACCTGGCTCGCCTCAAATCCTACCCGTGCGCCAGGACGGCACGCCTCCGCGATGGCGTCTGCAAAGGGACCCGTATGCACAACGATGCGGCATTCCGGCGCCTCAGATTCGGCTTGCGCACGGTAGCGGGCGTCCGCGAGGAACAGCACGGCCTCGTGCCGATCTACGACAAGGTGCGCGGGCGAACCGGTGAAACCGCTGAGATATCGCAGGTTCGTGGGGCTGATGCTGTCGGTTGCCGCGATGATCAGATAATCTAGGTCGCGCTCGGCCAGGGTCGACTCAAGCCGCTGAAGACGTGACTGTGACGTTGAGATCCCCTCCTCTAACGAAGGCTGCGCAATGCCTGACCGGGCAGTGCGCAGCCTCCATCTGCTACTTCGTTACTTCGCGACCCAGACGTACTGCAGCTGCATCGCCTTGACCGGATGCAGGTAGAGGTTGATGTTGCTCGGCCCGACCGTCGGGTAGATGAGGGCGTCCTGCACTCCGAAATACTCGAAGATCCAGGGTGCGTCCTTCTCGATGATGGCCTGCGCCTCGTCGTAGAGCTTCCAACGCGTGGCGTCCTGGCTGGGCGGCAAGAGGTTGGCCTCGTTGACCAGCTTGTCGACCTCTGGATTGTTGTAGTTGGCCTTGTCCTTGTTGAACAACGTGTGAGCCGGATCGTTCGCAGGCCCAGAAGCCGTCAGCAATGGGGTAAGGAAGTCGGAGGGATCGGGATAGTCCTGCGCCCAAGCGGCGTCGCCTGCAATATAGGCCGACTGCGGGCCGCCGCCTGAAGGCGGGGAGCTCTGCGTCCAGTAGATGGCCGTGGAGACCGACTTGATGTTGATGTTGACGCCGATCTGCTTCCAGTCCTGTTGTAGGACAGCCGCGATCGCCTCATCCTGGCTGTCGGCGGGGACGTAGAAGTTGAAGCTGATGCCGCCGTTTGGGTAGCCGGCCTTGGCCAGGAGCTCCTTCGCCTTCGGCAGGTTGTACGGGTAAGGCGTGTTGCTGTTCACCCAACCAGGCATCCCCGGGGGGAGCACGCCGTCGTTCGGCATGTAGCAACAAGCTGACCTACA
>JAJYNV010000352.1 GCA_021786135.1 Bacillota bacterium | reverse complement strand
GACCTCGTCGCCCATCCAGATCCCCTGCGCGGCCGCCGGGGACTCGTAGACCCTGAGGCCGATGTTGATCGCGTTGCGGAAGAAGATGCGCGCGAAGGACTCCGCGATCACGGCCGACACTCCCGCCCCCTTGATCGCAAGGGGGGCGTGCTCGCGCGAGCTGCCGCAGCCGAAGTTGCGTCCCCCGACGATCACGTCACCCTCCCGCCTGCCCGCGAGGAACCCGGGGTCCAGGTTCTCGAGGCAGTGCTGGCCGAGCCGGACGGGGTCCCCCGTCACGAGGTAGCGCGCGGGGATGATGACGTCCGTGTCGACGTTGTCGCCATACTTCCAGGCTCTCGCCATCAGACCGCCTCCTCCTGGACCATCTCGCGGGGATCGGTGATCCGTCCGCGCACCGCGGTCGCGGCGGCGACGGCGGGACTCGCGAGAAAGACTTCGGCCCCTGGGTCGCCCATGCGCCCGACATAGTTGCGGTTCGAGGTGGAAAGACAGCGTTCGCCCTTGCCGAGGACGCCCATGTGTCCGCCGAGGCAGGGCCCGCAGGTCGAGGTGCTCACAGACGCGCCTGCGTCGAGGAAGACTTCGATCAGGCCCTCGCGCAGCGCCGCCTTGTAGACGTCCTGGGTCGCTGGGATGACGATGAGGCGCGTCTCCGGGTGGACCCTCCGGCCGCGCAGGATCGCGGCCGCAGTGCGCAGGTCCGAGAGGCGCCCGTTTGTGCAGGAGCCGATGAAGACCTGGTCGATCGTGACGTCCCCCACATCCGAGATGCCGCGGGTCAGGGACGGCAGCGACGGGAACGCCACCTGCGGCTCCAGTCGCGAGACGTCGAGCTCGTACTCCTCGATGTAGCGCGCTCCCCGGTCGGCCGCGTAGACGCGCCAGGAGCGCTGCGCCCTCCCCTGCTCGTAGCGCAGGGTGAGGTCATCCGTGGGGACGATCCCCACCTTCCCGCCCGCCTCGATCGTCATGTTGGACATGGTGAGGCGGTCTTCCATCGGCAGGTCCCCGATCGCCTCGCCGGTGAACTCCATCGCCCGGTAGAGGGCGCCGTCGTCCCCGATCGTCTTGATCGTGCGCAGGATGAGGTCCTTTCCCGTCACGAAGGGCGGACGCTTTCCGTAGTAGGTGAACCGCATCGACTCCGGCACCTTGAACCAGGTGCGGCCCGTCGCCATCGAGTAGGCGAGGTCCGTCGACCCGACGCCCGTCGCGAAGGCGCCGAGGCCTCCGTAGGTGCAGGTGTGGGAGTCCGCCCCGATCACGATGTCGCCCGGGACGACGATGCCGCGTTCGGGCAGGAGCGTGTGCTCGATGCCGCCCGTGCCCTCCGGGTAGTAGTGCTTGATCTGGTGCTCCTTCGCGAACTGCCGCACGATGCGGGACTGGTCGGCGGAGTTGATGTCCTTTGCCGGCACGAAGTGGCTCATGACGAGCGCGACGCGCTCCGGGTCGAAGACCCGGGTCGCACCCGCCGCCTCGAACTCCCGGATGGCGATCGGCGCGGTGATGTCGTTGCCCATCACGAGGTCGACTGGGGTCTCGACGATCTGCCCGGGCTCCACTTCCCTGAGCCCTGAGCGGTCGGCGAGCATTTTCTCCGCGAGAGTCATCGCCACTCAGATCGCCTCCCTTGGGGTGGGCTCCTGCGCCGCCGCCTGGGCACGCACGGCGGCCGCCTTGTTGAGCGCATGGAGGTAGGCGAGGGCGCTCGCCTCGAGAATGTCCGTGGAGACGCCGGACCCGACGAACGTCTGGCCCAGGTAGCCGATGCTGCAGCGCACCTCGCCCTGGGCGTCGGAGCCTCCCCCGACCGACTGGATCGCGTAGTCCCTAAGGTCCGCCTCGAGTCCAGTCGCGCGCTGGAGCGCCCGGTAGAGCGCCTCGATCGGCCCCTGCCCGACCGCCGCCTCGCGCGTCACCCGGCCCGCAGCGGCGCCGCTCTTCGTCGCCACCCCGACGGTGGCGGTCGACGGCGCGCCACCGGCGCTCGAGACGTGGTAGTGCACAAGATCGTAGGCATCGTCGAAGCGGTAGATCTCATCCTCGACGAGCGACTGGATGTCTTGGTCCGTGACCTGCTTCTTCCTGTCCGTGAGCGCCTTGAACCTGCGGAAGAGCTCGCGCTGCTCCGCCTCCGGCAGGTCGTAGCCGAAGGCCAGGAGCTTCTGTACGAAGGCGTGGCGGCCGGAGTGCTTGCCCATGACGAGCTGCGTCTCTCCCTGGCCGATGTCGTGGGGGTTCATGATCTCGTAGGTGGTGCGTTCCTTGAGGACGCCGTCCTGGTGGATCCCCGCCTCGTGGGCGAAGGCGTTCGCTCCGACAATCGCCTTGTTCGGCTGCACCGGCATGCCGGTCAGGCGGCTGACAAGGCGGCTCGTGCGCCCGATCTCCTGCGCCTCGATCCCGGTCTCCATCTGGAAGAAGTCCTGGCGGGTCCTAAGCGCCATCGCGACCTCCTCGAGCGAGGTGTTGCCGGCGCGCTCGCCGATGCCGTTCACCGCCACCTCGCACTGGTCCGCGCCGGCCATGAGGCCAGCGAGCGTGTTCGCGACGGCAAGGCCGAGGTCGTTGTGGCAGTGGACGGATAGGTGCACCTCCTGTGCGCCCGGCACCCCTTCGCGCACGCCGCGGATCAGGGCGGCATACTCCTCCGGCGCCGTATAGCCCACCGTGTCCGGTATGTTGATCGTCGTCGCACCCGCGGCGATCGCCGCGGCGATCGCCCGCAAGACGAATGCGGGGTCCGAGCGCATGGCGTCCTGGCCGGAGAACTCCACGTCGTCGACGTACTTCCGCGCCGCCTCGATCGAGGCGACGCTCATGGCGATGACCTCGTCCTCCGTCTTGCGCAGCATGTACTGGAGGTGCACCGGCGAGAAGGACGTGAAGACGTGGATGCGGGGTTTCGCAGCGTGCTCGAGCGCCCTCGCGGCCGCCTCGATGTCCGCCCGGTGCGTGCGCGCGAGGCCCGTGATCACCGGGGTGCGCACCTCACGGGCGATCGCCTGCACCGCCTCCATGTCGCCTTCCGACGTGATGGGGAAGCCCGCCTCGATGATGTCGACGCCGAGGCGCTCAAGCTGGCGCGCGATCTCGATCTTCTCCTCGCGCATCAGGTTGACGCCGGGAGACTGCTCGCCGTCGCGCAGGGTGGTGTCAAAGATCCGGATGCGGCGCATCGCGCTCCCTCCTCTCGCAGCTCGAGCCGTCAGCGGTTGGCCTTCTCGGGCTCCGTCTCCATGTCGGGCGGCATCTTGCTGCCGAGCCATGGCATCATGGCCCTGAGCTCGCGCCCGACGACCTCGAGCGGGTGCCTGCGCTCCTCCTGGCGGCGTGCGCGGTAGACGGGGCGTCCCGCCTGGTTCTCGAGGATCCAGTCGCGGGCGAAGCTGCCGTCCTGGATCGCGCGCAGGACCCTCTGCATGTTCTCCTTGACGTGCCTGTCGATGATCTGGGGACCGCGGGTCATATCGCCATACTCGGCGGTGTCGGAGATCGAGTAGCGCATCCAGCTCAGGCCGCCCTCGTACATCAGGTCGACGATCAGCTTCATCTCGTTCATCACTTCGAAGAAGGCGATCTCCGGCTGGTAGCCGGCTTCGGTCAGGGTCTCGAACCCGCTCTTGATCAGTTGCGTGACACCGCCGCAGAGCACGGCCTGCTCGCCGAAGAGGTCGGACTCGGTCTCCTCCTGGAAGGTCGTCTCGATCACGCCGGCTCCGGTGCAGCCGATGCCCCAGGCGAAGGCAAGCCCGCGTCGGTAGCAGGTCCCGGTCGCGTCCTGGTGGACGGCGAGGAGGCCCGGCACCGAGGCCCCTTCTGTGAAGCGGCGGCGGAACTGGTGACCCGGCGCCTTCGGTGCGACCATGAAGACGTCGACATCGGCCGGCGGCTGTACCTGGCCGTAGTGGATATTGAATCCGTGCGAGAAGCCGATGGCCATGCCGGGCCTGAGGTTCGGCGCGATCGACTCCTGGAAGACCGCTCGCTGCGTCTCGTCCGGCAGGAGGATGTGGACGACGTCCGCCCGGCGCACCGCCTCCGCGACGTCGTAGACCTCGAAGCCGTCCGCCTTCGCCTGCTCCGCGGTGCGGCCCTGGCGGATCCCGATGATCACCTGCATGCCGCGGTCCCTGAGGTTCTGCGCCTGGGCGTGACCCTGGCTGCCATAGCCCACCACCGCGATCGTCTGTCCCGCGAGGGCTCCCCGGTCCGCGTCCTGGTCGTAGTAGATCTTCGCCATCTCATCTGCCTCCCTTGAACTAGCGCGCCTGCGTCTCGGGGAACTCCTCCGCCGGCGAGGCGTCGTCCTCGCCGGCGCTCCGGAAGACACCCGGCCCGCGCAGCATCGCCACAGCGCCTGCGCGGGCAACCTCCAGCACCCCGAAGTCGCGCATGACCTCGATGAGGGCGTTCACCTTGCCGCTGTCCCCAGTCGTCTCCAGGACGACGGATCGCGGGCTCACATCGATGACCGCGGCGCGGAAGGTCTGGGCGATCTGCATGACCTCCGCCCGGCGGCCCCCGTCGGTGCGGACCTTGATCAGCGCGAGTTCGCGCTCCACCGAGCTGCCTTCCGTCATGTGGTAGACGGCGACCACCTCGACGAGCTTGTCGAGCTGGCGCTGCATCTGGATCCTTACCGCCTCCCCTCCCTCCGCGCGCAGTGTGATCCAGGAAGTGCCCGGATCGTCGGTCGGCCCGACGGCGAGGCTCTGGATGTTGTAGCCGCGCCGGCTGAACAGGCTCGCAACGCGCGCGAGAACGCCAGCCTCGTTGTCGACCAGGATGCCTAGGGTGAACTCCATCGCCATCGCCTCCCAACGGGAATTTGGGTTAAAGAAACACACCGGCTCACCCATCAAGGGCGAGCCGGTGTCGCGGTACCACCTTGTTCGCCTGTTGGACCGCACGCAGCGGTTTCCATCAGGCCTTGACCACGGATAACGGCTTTTGTTCGCCGGCCCGCCTAGTTGTCCCGGGAATCACAAACCGGGATGTTCAGCGGACTGCTCCGGGAGGAGTGCCATCCCGCCCTCTGGCGCCGGCTTTCAGCCACGGCCGGCTCTCTTTAGCCCTGAGGCGTGGATGCGCGTCCCGTCATCGCACCGAAATGTTCGATTGTCTGAAGCCCTTGGGCAACAAAATCGCCCGGCGCACGCTCCGCGCAAGCAGAGCTTGCGTGGAACTTGCCGCCAGGCCTTTTGCGCCAGCGGTGTACCCGGATACCGGGTCTGCACTGCTCGGACCAGTCCACCCGCGAGGGCGCGGAACCCTAAGTGCACTTCCACCGTCCATACCCGGACGCCTCTCGCGAGAGCGGCGGGTATTTAGGCGTGACTATACAGGAGTGCCCCAAGATCCGTCAACAGGTTTAACGCGAACTTTGTGCAAAGCCCGTTCCCAAGATGGAGCCGTCCCTCAACCCGTCTAGGGCTGACGGTCTTGTGGTCCCGACAGCGTGCGCACGCTCTGCCAGGCGGACCCGCCTGGGTCCATCTGAGAATGGCTAGGGCGGCGCGGTCTCAACAGACTTGCCGAACGCGCATACCCGCGCGGTCTCTAGCGACCAGCGCGACCCCTACTGGACTTCAAAGGAGGCGACATTGGACGTCTGGCCGTCGGGGTTCGTCACCTGCGCCGTCCAAGGCGCCGCCTGCGTCGTCACGTCGATCGACATCTCGATGGCGCTCGGCGTG
>JAJYNV010000142.1 GCA_021786135.1 Bacillota bacterium | reverse complement strand
CCCTCGAAAGCCGGCTCCGCTCGCGCTTCGAGTGGGGACTCATCACCGACATCCAGCCGCCGGACTTCGAAATGCGCCTTGCGATCCTGCGCAAGAAAGCTCTAGCCGACAATCTCGACGTCGATGCAGCTGCCCTCGAGTTCATCGCGACGCACATCGAAACGAACATCCGCGAACTCGAGGGAGCACTCATACGTTTCATTGCCTACTGTTCCGTCCACCACGCTCCATTCACCAGGGACTACGCACCTGTGGCCCTGCACGATCTTCTGCCCGCGCAGAAGGTGCGCAAGGTGACGATCCCGATGATCCAGCAGCGCGTGGCCGAGTACTACAGCCTGGACGTCAAGGAATTCAGCGCCAAGAAGCGCACCAGGGCCGTGTCCTACCCGCGCCAGATCGCCATGTACCTGGCGCGTGAACTGACCGACAGCTCCCTCCCCAAGATCGGCGAGGAGTTCGGCGGGCGAGACCATTCCACTGTGATGCACGCCTGCGACAAGATCGGCAACGATCTGCGCGCAGATCCCCAGTTCCGTGAGGTTCTGGATTCCATCATCGACAAGATCCGCTCCTAGGTGCCTTGTGCACAACTGTGTGGAAAGGGCTGCGGATATGCAGTGTATCCATTGGGGACAAGTTCTTCCTTGTGGACAGCCCACGCGTTCATCCCCAGCTTGTCCACTTTCCATCCCTCACAAAAAGCCCGATGTCTGGCGCCCTGCGAAGGATATCCACACTATCCCGGTCCCTACTGCTCCTGCTTCTTTGATTAATCAAGTAAGTCCAAGCAGTTCTTACGCGAGGTGAATACGCGATGCTCATCTTCGAGACCCCGGCCCAGGTCCTCTCCGACGCGCTCGTTCTTGTTTCGCGTGCAGTGGCCCAACGCGACCAGGTCCCGGCCATGACCGGCGTGCTACTGCGTGCCGCTGCGGGAGAGGTCGAGCTCACCGCAACCGACGGCGAACTCGCCATGCGCGTCGGTGTGCCTGCCGAAGTGGAGGCGGAAGGTTCGGTGCTGGTGCCTGCGCGTACTTTTGCAGATCTCCTGCGCCTTGTGCCGCCGGAGACGGCGGTGCAGTTTCGTGGTCTCGAAGGGCAGGTCGGAATCCGCTTCCTGCGCTCGCGCTTCGACCTGCCGACCTTGCGCAGCGAGGAGTTCCCCCCGCTCGACTTCGAGAGCCATGCGGAGCCCTTTATGGTGCGTGGGGACTCGCTGAAGGAACTTGTGCGCAAGACGAGCTATGCCGTGTCCGCACGCGATGACGGCCGGCTATTCACAATCGGTATGTACCTGACCTTGAGTGAGGGCTACCTCTCCGCCGCCACCACCGACAACCATCGGCTTGCCTGGGCAAGGGTGCCCGTCTCGAGTGAAGGTCCGGATCAAGAGATCCTGCTTCCGGCGCGTGCACTCGCCGAGATCGTGCGCGCCCTGCCGGACGACGAGATCGAAGTCAGGTTCGAGCAGAACCGCATGCTGGTGCGCACACCTGGAGGCCTTTCGACCTTTCTCACCGCAATTCGCGCCCAGTTCCCCGATACGCGCCGTGTCGTCTTTGACAGTTACGCCACCACCGTGCGCTTCGACCTCGGCACCATCCTGTCCGCCGTGGAGCGCACGCAACTCGTGGCGGACCAGAAGAATGCGCGCCTCAGGCTCAAGGTGGAGGAGAACCTGGTGCGTATCAGCGCAAGTTCGAGTGAAGGCGGCCAAGGCGCGGAGGAGGTTCCCGTCGAGACGAGCGGCGATCCTGTCGAACTCGTTTTCGGACCGAAGTACCTCGTCGATGGGCTCCGGTCACTGCCGGACGGACCTGCGGTGCTTGAGGTGATGCATGCCGAAAGCCCCGCCTGCTTCCGCCCGGATATCGATCGTCGTGACCAGTTCGCTATCGTCATGCCGCTCAGGCAGACCGAGTCCTGATGCGCTCCTTGCCGATCCGTGACGCCGGGCAGGGAATGCCTCTGCAGGCGGCCGTGCATATCGCCGGCTGGGCGGAGACCGGCGGACAGGCGAAGCTCCTCGTTCAGCAGGGGCTTGTGACGGTGAACGGCCACGTCGAGACCCGACGCAGCCACTTGGTGCACCTCGGCGACATCCTGTCGTACGACGGCGAGGAGCTGGAGCTCACGAGCGATGATCGTTGAGGAGCTCTCGCTCGAAAACTGGCGCAACGTCGAGGCGGCACGAGTGGAGTTCGACCCGGGACTTACGCTCGTCACCGGCCCCAACGCACAGGGAAAGACGAACCTGCTCGAAGCCGTCTTCCTGCTTGCGACAGGTCGTTCGCACCGCACCTCACGACCGGAGGAACTGGTGGCGTTCGAGCGACCGCGGGCCTATCTCCGAGCCCGCGTAGGACGGCCGAGCGGCCAATACCAGCTCACGGCGCGCATTGAAGGCGGCCGCGTCACGCGTCAGCGCGAGGGCAAGCTCTTCCGGCGCGGCCAGGATCCTCTCGGCGATTTTGCCGCTGTGCTGTTCGCACCGGAAGATCTGCTCGCTCTCAAAGGCGCTCCCGCCGATCGCCGACGCCTCCTGGACCTCGACATCGGCCAGGCTTCGGCAGCGTATAGAAAGGCGCATGTCCGCTACGGGCAGGTGCTCCGTCAGCGCAACGCACTCCTACGCACCTACGAGCGCCCGCCGCGCGAACTGCTGGAGACATGGGACGCCGCATGGGCCCAGGCAGCCGTCGCCTTGACGCAGGAGCGACATCGACTGGTCGAGCGACTCATGCCCCACTTCGCGGCACGCAGCGGTGAGATCTCAGGCAAGTCGCCAGCTCGTCTCGCCTATGAACCGTCGCTCCAGGCAACCGACTCAGGGCATGCTCTCACCCTGCTCGCAGCGCGCAAGGACGACGAACTGCGTCGGCGGACAAGCCTCCTCGGACCGCATCGCGACGACCTCCGGGCAGAAATCGACGGGCGCGACCTCAGACTCTACGGGTCGCAGGGCGAGCAGCGCACCGTGCTGGTGGCGTTCAAGCTCGCGGCCGTATCCCTCCTGGGCGAGGGACCGGGCGGACCACCTGTCCTTCTGCTCGACGACGTGCTGTCAGAACTTGATCAGGACCGCAGGCGCAACCTCCTCGTCGCGGCGACGGGCACGCAGACGATCGTCACCACTACGGAAAGGGAGCTTGCCGGAATGCAACCAGGCAGGACCTATGAGGTGCGTGACGGAGACTACGCAAGGACATGGTAGAATCAAGGCTGGGGGAGATCATCAGGGGATTTGTCGCGACCAGCGGCTTCGTCCGGCAGATGCGCCTCTACCGTGCCTATGGGCACTGGGAGGAGATCGTCGGCTCCGAGGTCGCGCGGCACGTGCGCCCACTTCGCGTTGAGCGCGGCATCCTATGGCTCGTCGCCGACTCGGGCGTCTGGGCGGAGGAGATCTCGTTCGCAAGGCCGGTGATCCTGGAGGCCCTGCAGCGCCATGGCGTCGACGTCCGCGACATCCGCCTGCGGCAGGGCACCCTACCACGTCCGGAGTCCCTCGCAGATCTGCCGCGCAGGGCATCGGTTCCGCCACCCCCGCCGGGGCCGACGGCGGATCTCATTCGGGATCCGGACCTGCGCAATGCGTTTACTGCTCTCGGATCGCGCAAGGAGGGAGATCCGCCTGCTTCTCCACATCGGCAGTGATGTGACCGTTCGCCTGTCCGAGGTGATTGCGATCCTCGATCTCGAGCGTACGGAGAACGCGCCCGCAACGCGCGAGTACCTGCAGATGGCCCGCGTCGAGAAGCGCCTTCTTGATATCGGCGCCGACGTCAAGTCGCTCGTCGTGACGGAGCATGCGATCTACCCTTCGCCGATTTCCTCCGTGACCTTGGCCCGCCGGGCAGCAGCCAGAGAGGTGTTTTGAACTTGTCCGAAGTCTACGACGCAAGCCAGATCCAGGTCCTCGAAGGCCTCGAGGCGGTGCGCCGCCGACCAGGCATGTACATTGGATCCACATCGGTGCAGGGTCTCCACCATCTCGTATGGGAGATCGTCGACAATGCCGTGGACGAGGCCCTTGCGGGCTACTGCACGCGTATCGAAGTCGTGCTCCACCGCGATGGTTCCTGCTCTGTGACCGACAACGGCCGCGGCTTCCCCATCGACCTTCATCCGAAGCTCCAGAGGCCAGGCGTCGAAGTCGCTCTCACGGTGCTCCACGCCGGAGGCAAGTTCGGCGAGGGGACTTACAAAGTTTCAGGCGGCCTCCACGGCGTCGGCGCTTCCGTCGTCAATGCCTTGAGCGAGTGGCTCGAAGTGACGGTGCGCAAGGAAGGGCTCGTCTACCGGCAGCGCTTCTCGCGTGGCCATGTCATGAGCGAGCTCGAGGAGATCGGCAAGACCAAGGAGCACGGCTCGATCGTGCGTTTCCTGCCCGATGCCCAGATCTTCGAGGAGGTCCGCCTCGACCAGGAGACCGTAGCGAACCGGTTGCGCGAGACGGCCTTCCTGAACGGCGGTCTCGCGATCAGTCTCACCGACGAGCGCACGGGCGAGGAGCGACACTTCCAGTTCGACGGCGGCATCGGCTCGTTCGTCCGCTACCTGAACCGCAACCGCGAGGTTCTGCACCCGAAGCCCTTCTTCTGCAGTGCGGAGAAGGACCGCGTCCAGATCGAGGCCGCACTGCAGTACAACGACAGTTACAAGGACACGGTGCTCTCTTTCGCCAACTCGGTCCGCACGCATGAGGGCGGCTCGCATGAAACGGGCTTCAAGAGCGCCCTGACGCGTCTTCTCAACGATTACGGCCGGCGGAACGGCATCCTCAAGGACAACGAGGACAACCTGAGCGGCGAGGACGTGCGCGAGGGCATCGCGGCCGTCATCTCCGTCAAGCTCGAGGAACCGCAGTTCGAGGGCCAGACCAAGACGAAGCTCGGGAACTCCGAGGTGCGCGGTCTCGTCGACCAGGTGGTCGGCGACGCACTCGGCAGCTTTCTCGAGGAGAACCCGTCGATCGGGCGGCGCATCCTCGATAAGTGCCTCCAGGCGCAGCGAGCCCGAGACGCCGCCCGCAAGGCGCGCGAACTGACAAGGCGTAAGAGCGCGCTCGAGATCAGCTCCCTGCCGGGCAAGCTCACCGACTGCACATCGAAGGATCCCGCCGAGTCCGAGCTCTTCATCGTCGAGGGCGACTCGGCCGGCGGCTCCGCCAAGCAGGGCCGCGACCGCCGCTTCCAGGCGATCCTGCCGATCCGCGGCAAGATCCTGAACGTCGAGAAGGCTCGCCTTGACAAGGCCCTTTCGAACGAAGAGATCCGCTCCCTGATCACCGCCCTCGGCACGGGCGTCGGAGAAGAGGTCGACGTCTCCAAGGCGCGCTACCACAAGGTCGTGCTGATGGCCGATGCCGACGTCGACGGCAGCCACATCCGCACACTCCTGCTGACCTTCTTCTTTCGCTACATGCCACAGCTCATAGAGCAGGGCTACGTCTACATCGCCCAGCCGCCCCTCTACCTCGTCAAGAAGGGCAAGACAGAGAAGTACCTCTACAACGACGAACAACTTGAGCGCTATCTCGAAGAGATCGGGCGCGAGAAGGTCGAGGTACAGCGCTACAAGGGTCTTGGCGAGATGAACGCAGACCAGCTCTGGGACACGACGATGAACCCGGAGAGCCGCACTATGCTTGTCGTCAACCTTGAGGACGCGATCGAGGCGGACCAGATCTTCACGATCCTGATG
>JAJYNV010000351.1 GCA_021786135.1 Bacillota bacterium | reverse complement strand
TCTGCGAGCGGCGGCAGCCCCGTGCGGGGCCATTGCCAGAGAGGGACGCCCACGAACCAGAGCAGCAGGCCAAGGGACACGAGCGCAAAAGAAAGGGTCGCGCCGGCGCTCAAGGCTGGACACCCGAGGCCCCGACTGAAGTCGTACGCGCCAGTTCGTAGACGGTGAGATCCGGACCGCGGAAGTAGACCGGGAGCTTGCCGTGGTGCGCTTGCCAACGCTTGAGCCAGGTGAGGATGGCCTGGCGCTGGACGAGTCGATCGGGGATGAACTCGCTGCGGTAGCCTGGCGATGCAACCATCCGCGTGTCGACGAAGAAGAAGATGTGGTTCTCCGGCAGCACGTAGGAGGAGTGGCCGGCGGTCGCATAGATCGGCCAGTGGCCGCTGGTGACCACGTGGGCGAGCAACTCCGTCCCGTTCATTGAGTAACCCTGCCCGTAAGCGAACTCGAATCCGTCATTGTTGGCAACGATCAGCCAGTCGTTGCGGGGAAAGTCCGTCGCGACGCGGACCGCGGCTACGACAAAATCGTCGGACATCCAGCGGAACGAACGCAGCGCATTGAACGGTACGGGACGAAAGAGCAGCCAGCCGTATGCGATAAGGCTCGAGGCGGCAAGGAGTGCCAACCACTCGGATGCGGACCTGTGGACCAGCGCGAAGAGTTCCTGTACGAAGGTGAGGCCCAGGCCAAGGCATAGCGCCTCGGCCAGCGCGACGAATTCGCCTGCGCGGTCAAGCAGCACGGCAGAGTGCAGACCCAGGGCAGGTGCGGCTTGAATAGCCAGTGCGCCCAGCAGCGCCAAGAGCGCGGCGAGTGGCAGCCCTGGGTCGCCGGCGTCCCTCCGCCCCGCCAGACGGGCGCCGAAGCGAAGAGCGATGAGCATCACGGCTGACGCCAGTGCGACCTTTGCCAGCAGTGGCAGCTGGAATATGCGTTCGGTCGCTGCCTGCACGAGGTATTGGGTGCCGGCTGTGTCGAGCGGGATGCCGATGGCCATGGCGATGGTGAGAGGCAAGGACGCGAGCAGCACAGCGATGGGCAGCCAGTGGCGGTACCAGCGCAGGCTGCTGCTTGCGACGCCATGTGTCACCCAGGCGGCTAGCGTGGCCGCGACAGCCGCCCATGCGGCATTGAGAGCGGCGACCGGGTGCACCAGCCCGGTGGCGGTGAGGAGCGATAGTGCTGCGATGCGCCAGAACGCCTCTTTGTGCACCCACGACATGTAGACGAACCAAAGGGTCGGCAATACGAGGGCGTTGCCGAACTCCTGGGCATCCGGTCCCACCTGACGGAGGAAGTCGTACGGAAGCAGATTTGGCAGGGTGCCGTAGACCGCCATGGCTACGAGCGCAGCGGGCAGACTTCCGGCCACGCGGTACGTGGAATAGCCGACCGAACCGACCAGCATGACTCCGACGAGAGGGCCGAAGAACTTGGCCCCCACGATGGGATTCGCCGCCGAAAAGCGGACCAGGTCCGCGATGAGCACGTAATAGCCTTCCGGATAAATGCCATTGGGAAAGAGCGTCTGCTGTTGAATGGCTTGCGTCCAGTACAGCGTGACCGGGGCGTCGGAATACGGCAGTGCGGCGTGGGCGAACGGCACTGCAAGACGCATCCACACCGCGACGGCAAAAACGGCGGTCAGCAGAACAAGTGCAAGGATCGTTATCACTGCCAGCCGCCGGTGTGCGCGTTGGCCACGAATCTGGCGCAGTACGGCGATCAGTCGCTGCGGCCATCCGCCAAGCTGGTCGAACTCCTCGAGGATGCGAGCTGCGATCGAGGCGCCAATGCTCAAGTTGTAGGAAGTCGTCTGCCGCACCGGCTTGGCCAGGCGCAGCAGGACCAGGGCCAGCGCCAGGGTGAGCCAGTTGTAGATTTGGGCGGCTGCAAGCGCGTAGCCTGCGATGATCAGAAACACCAGCATCTGCGCGGCATCGCCTACTACCTTGTCGCTGCGCGAGATGGAGGGGTAATCCGCGAGGGCGTACCGCGGCCAGAAATAGAGCATGATGGCGGCCGCCAGTCCCAGACGGAGGATTGTCTCAAGTTCGATGGGCAGCGGCAACGCCATGTCGTCGTCCCTCTCAGACCATTCTGTAGAGCATGAAATCAATGTTCGGCAAGGTGCGCAGGACGTCCCGCGTTGAAAGCACGAGCAGGCACGTCACGCCCGCAAGCAGTCCGATGACGGCGAACTGGTAGGCGGCGAACACCCGTGTGGCCACGATACCTACACCGACATCCACGGCCAGAGCGATGAGCAGCGAGCGCAGGGCCGGAACAGGGTATGCAAGGCTGAATAGCAGCAGGATGTTGAATAGGGATATGGCGAGGAAGATGTACCCAAAGCTGGCCCAGGAGAAGACGAACGACTCGATGCTGCTCGTCGGCAAGGAGCCGCTCAGCAGATGGACGTGTTCGGCGAGGCCGATGCCCAGGCGCAAGATGAGGGATGCGGCCGTGGCGACCAGCAGATATGCCACCATGAGGCGCGTGTACGTGTTGCGGCTAGAGACGGCGAGGGCAGCGACGTCATGTTCCGACACGTGTCCCTGCGCCGCCATCAGCCAGCGGATGAAGTAGCCGACAAAGGCCTCTGTGGCGGCCAGTGGCAGGATGAGGGAAGCCAGCGCCCAGTCCATTCCTAGTTCGTATTGGCCGCGGAACCAGATGGTGTACGGCGTGAACGAGGTCGCAGTCGTCCACGACACTAGACGGTCCGCAAAGATAAAGACGAAATACAGAAGACCGTAGAGGAAATACGGCCCGCTGGCATAGGCGAGCTGTGAGTTGCGCGTCCTGACGATGCGCCCTGTGTGATCCCAGCGCCGGCTCTGGCGCCGGAAGATGACCAGCCAAGCCAAGGTCGCGATGATGGTGGCCGAGATCATCGCGATGGCCTGGGCAAGGATGACGTTGTAACCTGCGCGCCAGATCGCGTACGCGATCAGGATGGCGCTAGCGGTGACGAGCGTCAGGACGTACTCGCGCCGCAGCACGTAGAGGCTGGCATAGGACAGCCAGAGGAGGGAGAGCAGGATCAGGTAGACAACCATGAAGAGCGCCAGTGACAATGGAAACATGGGGAAGAGCGCGTCGCCCAAGAGGACGCCCAGGGCCAGCACCACGGCTGACACGAAGCCCCAGCGCATGATCAGGTACAGCGTCCGCTCGATAAGGCCGGCCTCCTGCAGGCCGAGCAGCACATAGTAGACAGTGGCCATGGCCTGGGTGAAGCCGCCTGTGACGACGAAAGACAGGAATGTGGCCATCGCCAGTGCCGTGGCCTGTGGCACGGAGAAATATTGAAACGATGAGATACTGATGCGCAATATGACCATGGAGGCCACGGACACCGCCATTGGCAGGGCGAACGTGAGGCCGTGCAGGAAGTCGACCGCGAGCTGGCGCAGCACGCGGTACCAGGGCAGGTCGAAGCGTGGAGGCACGGGTTCGGAACGTACCGTCGTCAGATACTCGTTGAACAACTCTTGCGCCAGGTCGAAGACCGTCGGCTGCCCGAAGGTGTCCTCGACACGCTGATCGCTCCAGCCGAGCGATTCGATCGTCGCGGCCATGTCCATGACATCCTGCAGGTCGCCGTTCGCCTCGACCACCTGCTGCAGGAGACGGTCATGCGCGGTGGCATGGGTGTGCGCGCCGGAACCGCTTCGCCGGGGGATGCTCATCGGGGTTATGCTCCCGTCCCTTATGCCATGGCATTGCCAAATGGAAGATAACCATGGCAAACTACGACATACACAGTCGGAATGCCTTGTCATTGACCTGCAAAGTTTTATGGCACATCCGTTTTTACTGGGTTCGAGGGCGAAACTCAGGGAAGGGGGAGGTTGGATGCCTCGGAAATTGCGGGTCATGCTCGCGACCGAGGGCACCTATCCCTACCACCTGGGCGGCGTGAGCACCTGGTGCGATACCCTCGTCAAGCTCGTGGACGACGTGGAGTTCACCGTGTTCGCTGTGGCCATGAATCCTTTCGTGCGCAGCCGCTTCGAGTTCCCGGAGAGCGTAGAGCGCGTCGTCACCATTCCCCTCTGGGGAACTCAGGACCCCTCCGAGCACAAGGAGCAGATGCCTTTCTCGGAGATCTTCCTGCAAAAGCAGCGCACGACGGCCGAAGAGGTGTCCCGGGCCTTTCTGCCCGAGTTCATGAGCTTTCTCGAGCAGATGCGCAGCAGCGGGGAGAACCCTGAGGCGGTGGGCTATGCCCTCGCCGCCATGCACCGCCACTTCCAGGTCTTCGACTATCGCGAGACGTTCAAGTCCGAGCTGGTGTGGCATGCCTTCAGGCGCTTCCTGCATGACGCTGCGGAGACCGGGTCCTGGCCGGAGCCCTCTGTGTTCGAGGCGGTACAGGCGCTGGGTTGGATCTATCACTTCTTCACCGTGCTCAACACCCCGATCCCGGACGTCGACGTGATCCACTCTTCGGCCGCGGCCTTCTGCGGCATCGCCGGTATTGTCGCCAAGGTCGAGTACGGGACGCCGTACCTTTTGACGGAGCATGGCGTCTATCTGCGCGAACAGTACCTGTCGGTCGGGCGCAGCAATATGAGCCGCTTTTCGAAGCGCTTCCTGCTCGCCACTGTCCGCACGATCGTGCGCGCCAATCTCCACTTTGCCGACCGGATCGCACCCGTGTGCGCGTTTAACGAGCGATGGGAGCGCATGCTGGGCGCCCAGCCTGAGCGGATCGAGGTCGTGTACAACGGCGTCTCGCCGCACGTCTTCGCTCCGGACAGCACAGAGCACGATGGCCCGCCGCGCCTTTTGAGCATCGCGCGCATCGATCCCAACAAGGACATCGAGACGCTCCTCCGCGCGATGGCCATCGTCCATGGCCACTTCCCCGAGGTGAAGCTCGAGGTCTGGGGCGCGGTGGCCGTAGAGGATTATCATGCGCAGATGGTCGAGCTGCGGCATGAGCTCGGACTCGATGACGTCGTCCTGTTCCAGGGCCACAGCCAGAATCCGGCCGAACTCTACCACCAGGCCGACATCCTCATCCAGTCCAGCGTGTCGGAGGCGTTCCCCTACTCGGTGATCGAGGGCATGATGAGCGGGCTGCCCATCGTGGCCACGGATGTCGGCGGCACGGCGGAGGCGCTGGCCGATACGGGCATCACGGTGCCGTCGCGGGAGCCGGCGCGTCTAGCCGTTGCGATGATCATCCTGCTGCAGGATGGCGACTTGCGCCAGCGCCTCGGCTCCGCCGCGCGCGACCGCGCCCTCAGCTTTTTCACCATCCAGCGGGCGACGGACGCCTACCAGTCGCTCTACATGGGCCTCGCGGACCGCGCGCTGCCCGAAGTCGCGGCGTCGGCCGGGGCGGCGGTGGGCGAGGATACCCTCGTCGCTGCGGGGACGACCGCCAGGCAGCTTATGTACCTGCAACGGGCGTACGCCCTCTTGCGTCTTGGAGTGCCGATCGCGGCCCTGGACCAGTTCCACAGGGCGCTCGACGTCGCACCTGGCGGACCTGCCGGCCCGGCGATCCTGAGTCAGGTGGCGGAGATCGAGTCGGAGCTGGGAGCGGGAGCGGCCGCCATCCAGCACTACGCGAGCGCCTGGATCCTGTCCCAGGTGCAGAGCGCCTGAAGTTCCCTACCGTGCCTGAACGCGAGCGAAGGAGGCCTGCGGTTTGCAGGCAGGTTTGGCCGTGGCACTGGGGCTGATGG
>JAJYNV010000094.1 GCA_021786135.1 Bacillota bacterium | reverse complement strand
GCTGGAGCGCGTCTGGACGCGCCCGACACTCGAATTGAACGGCATCTGGTCCGGTTTCACGGGCGAGGGCCGCAAGACAGTCATCCCTTGCGAAGCGTCCGCCAAGATCACCTGCCGCCTCGTGCCCTACCAGGACCCCGCCAAGGTGCTCGCCGCCGTGACGAACCACCTGCGCAGCCATTGTCCCGATTCGGCACAGCTCGAGATACTGGACCCGAGCGGCGTCCCGGCCTTCCTTGCCCCGCCGGGCCACCCGGCCCTGCGTGCCGCCGAGCAGGCCCTGCGCGAGGCCTACGGGCACGAGCCGGACATCATCCGCATGGGCGGCTCGATCCCCGTCGTAACCGCATTCCAGGAGCTCCTCGGCCTGCCGACGCTGCTGATGGGCTTCGGCCTCCCGGACGAGAACCTGCACGCTCCAGACGAGCACTTTTCGCTCGAGAATTTCAGTCTCGGCATGCTGTCGCTCTGGCGCTTCTGGCAACTGGCCGCCTGATCGAAGTCGCATCCGGGAGGCTCCCGCCCTGGGAGCCTCCCTTCGTGTCGGCTCCGAGCGCACAGTGCTGCGACAGCGGGATCTGCCGAACCGGGTAGACGCGACGGTGGCGCCGAATGCATTATGACTCGTCCAATCCGGTTTTTATCTATCCTGTCAGGACCAATTACAAGCGTGAACAGCGGGCACCCGGTTCGCGATCGGCTGACCCGGCCCGCTTGGTGGCCTCGGAGCTCAGGCGGAGGCCGACCGGCGCGACCTCGCCGATCGGGCCACGACCGCATGTCTGCCCTGAGCCGAAAAGTCTCTCGCGCGCGCCCACACGGCGCAGCGCACCTTGCGCGAGGCCTGATGGGCGTTGGCCCGGCCAAGATAGGCCACCCGCCGGCACTGCGCGCCCGACTTCGGCCAACCGGCGCCGGACGCGCCAGGATCCTGGTCGCCGAAGGCGAAACGAAACTGCACGAAGCCTTTCGGGAGGCACCAAGATGGCAATCTGGCAGGACTATCTCACCCATCACCGCGACCGCTTCCTGGCCGAGTTCCAGGAGCTTCTCGCCATTCCCAGCGTGTCCACGAATCCCGCCCGGATGACGGATGTGCGACGTGCAGCTGTCTTCACCGCCGATCGCCTGCGCCAGGCGGGCTTTTCAAACGCCGCCGTGCACGAGACGACCGGCCACCCCGTCGTCCTCGCGAGCTGGCTCGAAGCGCCGGGCAAACCCACGGTGCTCGTCTACGGCCACTTCGACGTGCAGCCGCCCGAGCCGCTCGAGCTCTGGACATCGCCGCCGTTCGAACCCGAGGTGCGCGACGGGCGCATCTATGCGCGCGGCGCAAGCGACATGAAGGGCAATCTCATGCTGGCGGTCGCCGCATGCGAAGCCTGGCTGAAGACATCGGGACAGCTGCCGGTGAACGTCCGCTTCCTGCTCGAGGGAGAGGAGGAGGTCGGCAGCGCATCGCTGCCGGACTTCATCACGGCCCACCGGGACCTGCTCCAGGCGGACCTCGCCGTGAGCGCGGACTCGGGCCAGCCCGGCGAGGACCAGCCGATGCTGCTCACCGCCCTCAGGGGACTCACCGGTCTGCAGGTCGACGTGCGCACCGCCCGCACCGACCTGCACTCGGGGCTCTTGGGCGGCATCGCGCCGAACGCCCTGCACGCCATGGTGGAGATCCTCGGCTCGCTGCGCGACAGTGAGGGCCGCATCGCCGTCGCGGGATTCCACGACGACGTTCGTCCCTTGAGCGAGGCGGACCGCCGCGAGATCGCGGACATTCCGGACGACACGCCGCTGCTCCTTGGCTACGCCGGCATCGCGGCGGCGGTCGGCGATCCGGACTACACGCCACGCGAGCGGAACTGGGTGCGGCCGACTCTCGACGTGAACGGCCTCTGGGGAGGCTACGAAGGCGAGGGCAGCAAGACGGTGATCCCCTGCGAGGCGCATGCCAAGATCACCTGCCGGCTCGTGCCCGACCAGGACCCGGCGCGGGTGCAGGAGCTCGTGCGCTCCCACATCCTGCGCCACGCGCCGCAGGGCGCCGAGGTTTCGTTCCAGTCCCTGGCGGGAGGGGCGCTGCCGTACCATATCCCGGACGACCACCCGGGGCAGGCGGCGGCGCAGCGGGCGCTGACGGCCCTCTACGGCAAGCTTCCGCTCCATTACCGCATGGGCGCCTCGGTGCCGATCACGGCCATGCTGCATGCGCTTCTCGGCATCCATACGGTGTCGTACGGCTTCGGCATGTTCGACGAGAACATGCACGCGCCGAACGAGTTCATGCGCCTGCGCAACTTCGAGCTGGGCCAGACCGGTTTTGCCCTGCTGCTCGAGGAACTCGGCCGCCAGCCGCGTCTCGGCGACGCCTGAGGCGTGGCGCGGATCACGTGCCAAGGCACATGGCGCACCCGGGAGAGACGCGAAGGAGCTGCCCCTGCGGGCAGCTCCTCGCTTGTCCATCCGGGACATCCCCTTCAGCCGTGCGCGGCCTCAGGCCAAATTGCGCTCAAGCTCCTGACGCAGCTGGTTCTTTGGCCGGTAGCCGATGATCCGGTCCTTGAGCCGCCCCTCCTCGAACACCGCGAGCGTCGGGATGCTCATGATCCCGTAGGTCGAGGCGATCTGGGGGTTCTCGTCGACGTTCAGCTTGAGAACCTTGATGCGGTCCCCGAGCTCGCTCGCGAGTTCCTCCACAATCGGAGAGACCATACGGCAAGGGCCGCACCACTCGGCCCAGAAGTCCACCAACACAGGGCGATCCGCGCCCAATACCTCCGTGGCGAAGCTGTCCTCCGTCACGTTGCTGACCGCAGCACTCAAACCATTCCCTCCCAGCAATGCGTTACCCCCGGGGGTAGCGCGTCGTATTGACATGCTACGCCCGCGCCGCGCCACGGTCAAGGCGCCGGTGCACCGCCCAGGAAGTCTGCGATCGCCTGCGCTATGCCGGGAATGGCTGCCGCGGCTTCCTGCGGCGTCGCTTGCGGTCCTCCGACATCGAGCGTCAGCATGGTGGGAGAAATCTGCTGGTTGAGGCGGTCGCTCGAGCGCACGACGCCGACGAAGACCTTGGGCAGCGACGTCTGGAGATAGGCGCCGAGGCTGCGCGCGAGCGCGAGGTTTTGTGCCGCGCGCGGCTGCGGCAGATTGGTGCCGGTGCCGACGACGAGCGTGACGCTCGCCACCTGGCGACCGTTCGCATCGATCGTCGGCGGCACCGACGGGAAGGTGGGGCGCTCGACGTCGAGCACGATCGCGAGCTGCGGCTGCGCCTTCAGGATGTTTTGCGCGACAACGTACGACTTGAGGTAGACGCCGAGTTCGCCTTCGCTGTCGTTCCTCTGCAACGATGCGATTGTCGGCACGCCGTCGGCGGCAAGATCCTGGCCCAGGCTCTCGACGAGGCCGAGCACATCGCGCGAGCTTTCGCTGCTCGTCGGGGGCGGCGCGTTCTGGGAGGCGGGTCGGCCCACGAAGGCGGCGAGACCTTCCGTGGCATAGAGGCCCACCAGCGGTGTGCCGCTGCCGTATGTGCGCATGTTGTCGGGCAGTTTTTTCGGCGTGCTGGCTGCAGCCTTCGGCAGGGCGCCGAGCCAGGCGCTCCAGGACACGGAGCCCGCCTTCGCGGCGCCTGGCGTGAAACCGAAGCCGGCAAAGGCGCTCTCGAATATGCTGGCCGGATCATGGGGGATGATGCCGACGAGGGCATAGAGCGAGAGCGAGGCGACCTGCGCACTCGCCAGCCCGAACGGACCCGTGGCCGGACGCATGCTGCCGAGCGTCGGCAGTCCTTCGCCGAGAAGGTAGCGCAGGCTCGACGCCGGCAGAGGCAGACTGCGGTTCACGGCCTGGCTGCTCCAGGCGTCCCCGGCGAGCGTGGGCACGACGGCCGGTCCGTGTGCGTAGAGCATCAACCCAAGGAGGAACAGCAGCGGCACGCTGGCCTGCCGCAAGGAGACGCGCGCTAGGCTGCGAAGGTCGCGTAGCTGCAAACGAGCCACCTCCCTACGGCTCTATGCCCAATCACCTCGCACCAGAAGCCGCCTCGCCCACCGCATGGACTTCCCTTGTCCGCCAAGCCATGCTAGAATGCCATGTCGGAGGTGGAGACGCTTGGCCAACATCAAGTCCGCAAAGAAGCGGGCGGCACTGGCGGAGGTGCGGCGGCTCAGGAATCGTGCCGTACGTTCCACGGTGCACACGGCGGTCCGGCACTTCGAGCGGGCTGTGGCCACTGGTGCGGGGGCTTCCGAGCAGGAGTTCCGGGAAGCCTGCCGTCAACTCGATCGGGCGGTGACCCGCGGCGTGCTGCATCGCAACGCTGCCGCCCGAAAGAAGTCGCGCCTCGCCAAGAAGCTTTCGCTCTCGTCCTGAACCGTGTGCAGGGCCGCCCCCGAACGTTCGGGGGCGGCTTTGCCGTATGCCTGGCCCGATATCCTCTGGCCCTTCAGCGCCCCGCCATGGCGACGCGCAGGAGACCAACCTCCAGCGCCACCGACGGCCTGCCGCCGGATTTGAGCGCGACATCGCAGCGCAGAAGCTCCTTGAAGGCCTGGGCGATGGCCGCCTCGCTCCAGCGTGGCGCCGCCTCGCCGAGCTTCTGGGCAACAAAGGGATGTGCTCCGAGCAGCTTGGCGAGTTCCGCGGCCGAGCGGCCGGCGGCGAGTTCCGCCCGCGCGGAGGCGAGCTGCCGCATCTGTCGCGCCACAAGCGCCAAGAGGCCGAGCGGCGCCTCTCCGTGCGACGTCAGGTGTTGAACGGCCTGCGCCACTCCCCCCGGACGCCGCTGGAGGATCGCATCGGTCAGGGCGAACACCCGCATCTCCGCCTGCGGCGGAGCCGCCCAGGCGGCAATCTCGGCAGAGACCGGCCGATCCCCCGCGCTGGCCAGGGCCGCCACGGTCAGGGCGGTCGCGAGGCCGTCGACATCGAGGCCGCTCTCGAGAAACGCCCGGCTGGCCGCAGGCGCAAGCGTCACATCCTCCCTGTGCGCCAGTTCGCCGAGCCATGCCGGCAGGTCGCGTCCCACCTCCGCGGCGAGCAGCCAGCCGCGCTCGCCAGCCCTGCGCAGAGGCGCGAGCCTGCGGTCCGCCTCCGACGCCCAGACGAACAGCGTTGCCCCGAGGGGCGGTCGCTCGGCATAGTCGAGGAGCGCCTTGGCCTCCAGCCCGCGCTCGCGGGCGCCTCGGCCCTCCGCGCCGGTCAAGGCGCCGCAGCGCCAGGCGGCCACGAGCCTGCGGTCCCCGAAAAAGGATGGCGTCGCCGCGAGGTCGCACGCCTCACGCAGTTGCCCATCGCCAAAGCCGACCCGCTCCACCTCATCCTCGCGTCCTTCGGCCAGCACGGAGAGCGCCATCTCTGCGAGCTTGGCCGACGGGCCGATGCAGACGACCAGGGGAGCTCCGCGCAGGTCCCCTGCCGCCTTCAGAAACTCCCGCGGGCCCATGTGCACCGCCCTCCCTGCACTGGAGCGCCCTTCTCCTGGCCGCGCCGTCTCCCCCACTCTAGCATGAAGCGCCGCGCGACTGCTCTCATGAGCTCGCGCGGCGCCTCCCGTGTTTTCGAAACTAGGCCGTGGTCCTGTGCTCACGGCGGAGCGCATGCTGGACCGCCGCTCGCATGGCGGCAGCGGTGTACGGCTTCGGCACGACATCCGCGATGCCGAGACGCTCGATCTCGTCGCTGCCAAGTCCATCCATGCGACCGCTTGAGATCAGG
>JAJYNV010000414.1 GCA_021786135.1 Bacillota bacterium | reverse complement strand
CGAATTGACCTTGCCGACGATGGCGGCGGTTCCTTCGGTGAACTCGTAGACCGAACCGATCTCGCCGATCAGGATGTTGGGCTTGGGCACGCCGACCGCCTCAGCCAGCCGAGCGTTCGTGATCAGCATACGATATTCCCCGTGCATCGGGCAGAAGAAGCGCGGCTGCACGAGCGTGATCATCAGCTTGAGCTCTTCCTGGCTCGCGTGGCCCGAGACGTGCACGCCCATGTGCGAGGAGTAGACGACCTCGGCGCCGCGCCGGTAGAGGTTGTTGATGGTCCGGCTGACCGACTTCTCGTTGCCCGGTACCGGCGTAGCCGCGATGATCACGGTGTCGCCGGGCAGGATCTCGACCTTCTTGTGCTCCGACGCGGCCATGCGCGAAAGCGCCGCCATCGGCTCGCCCTGCGATCCGGTCGTCATGATGACGATCTGGTTTGCCGGGAAGCGGCTGATGTCGTCGATCTCGATCAAAGTGCCCTCGGACGCCTTGAGGTAACCGAGTTCGAGGGCGATCCGCACTACGTTCTCCATGCTCCGACCGACGACGGCGAGCTTGCGCCCGTTCTTCTCCGCCGCGTTCATCACCTGCTGGATGCGGTGGACGTTGCTGGCGAACGATGCCACCAGGACGCGCTGCTTCGCGCCGGCGATCACCTCGTCGAGGGCCTTGCCGACCTGGCGCTCCGATCCCGTGTAGCCTGGACGTTCCGCGTTGGTGGAATCGGAGAAGAGCGCGAGCACGCCTTGGTGGCCGAGCTCCGCGAGACGGTGGAAATCCGCGACCTCGCCGTCCACCGGCGTCTGGTCGAACTTGAAGTCGCCCGTGTGCACGACCGTGCCGATCGGCGTGTGGATCGCGAAGCCCACCGCGTCAGGGATAGAGTGGTTGACGCGGAACGCCTCGACGTGGAACGGTCCGAGGTGCAGCGTATCGCCCGGCTGGATCTCGCGCGAGTGCTCGTGGGCCACCATGCCGTGCTCCTCGAGCTTGCCGCGGATCATGCCGAGCGTGAGCTTGGTCGCGAAGATGGGCACCTGCAGCTGCTTCAGCACGAACGGCAGGCCGCCGATGTGGTCCTCGTGGCCGTGGGTGAGGAAGATTCCCAGCACCTGGTCGCGATGCTCCAAGAGGAAGCTGATGTCGGGGATGACGAGATCGACGCCGTACATCTCGTCCTCCGGAAACATCAGGCCACAGTCGACGACGATGATCTCGCCCTGGTACTCGTACGCATACATGTTCTTGCCGATCTCGCCGATCCCGCCGAGCGGGATGACATGGAGCTTGCCCTTCTCTGCGACGCGCGATCTCGTAGGAGCGCGCCTTGCGGGTCCCGTCAAACTGATTTTACCTCCCACGTGCGCAGGCCTGGACGCGCGCTCCCGAGAGCGCGGTCAATGCAAGCGCCTATGGCAAACAAGGGCGCACATCAGCGCCCCGCTACCCCGGCTTGTCGCCCGACGTCCTGGCGACCCCGCGGCAGCTTCGCATGCCCTCAGCGCAGGTCCGTACACAAGTATCTGGGATTCAGTATAGCCGCTGGACCCAACCGCCGCAACCGAACCTGCCGCGTCGGCTATCACCTGAGGCCCTGATCATGGAGAAGGCTGTGCAGGAACGCCTCCTCGGATGCACTCGGAGGGCCAAGAGGCGGCCTGACGCCGCCGATGTCGCGTCCCACCGCCTTCATAGCCCACTTGAGCGGGATTGGGCTCGACGTGACGAAGAGCCCGGTGAAGAGCGGCAGGAGCGAAAGGTGCAGTTCCTGTGCCACCCGCACCTGGCCTGTGAGGTATGCATCCATCATGCGCCGGATGCGTGCGCCAACGAGGTGCGACGCCACCGACACCACACCCATGCCGCCGATGGAGAGGAGCGGCAGTGTCGCCTTGTCGTCACCGGAGTAGAGCGCAAAGTCCTGGCGCGAACCCTTGACGATCTCGGCCGCCTGCTCGAAGTTGCCCGACGCCTCCTTGACGGCCACGATGTTCGGACAGTCCGCCTGAAGGCGGAGCACCGTATCGGCCGTCATGTTCTGTCCCGTGCGCGACGGCACATTATAGAGCATCGCCGGCACCTCGATCGCCTCGGCGATGGCGCGGAAGTGGTGGTAAAGCCCTTCCTGCGGCGGCCTGTTGTAATAAGGGACCACCAGCATGACCCCATGGACGCCCAGCTTCTCGGCCTCGCGGCTGAGCGCGATCGATGTTCGCGTGTCATAGTTGCCGGTGTTCGCCCAGACGTCTGCCCTGTCGCCGACCGCATCCACGACCGCCGTGAAGAGATCGAGCTTCTCACGTTCGCTCAGGGTTGGCGACTCGCCGGTCGTACCGGCCACGACGATGCCGTCCGACGCGTCTTCCACAAGCTGCAGGGCCAGGGTCTTCACCTTACGGAGATCCACGGCGAGATCCTGGTCGAATGGCGTGGCCATGGCCGTCAAGAGCCTTCCTGTCGGCATCCTGATGCCTCCTTCCGCAGTCGGTCAGGAAAGATGGAACTGGCGGTGCAGGGTGCGCACCGCGTCGATGCGACGCCCTTCGGGGACAAGACAAGCGATCGAGGAGTGGGAGTCCGACGTTTCAAGGATCTCGACACCCGCCGCGAGGAGCCCTTCCATCAGGGTTGCCATCACGCCTGGCAGCCCCGCGATGGCCGAGCCGATGATCGCCACCTTGGCGACGTCGTCCCGCGTCTCGACCGGCAGTCCGAGACCGCCGACCAGCCGGCCGGCATCGGCAAGCTGCGTCTGCGCGACGATGAACGCCACACGGCCCGGCGAGACCGAGATCATGTCGGCCGAGATGCCATGCGAGGCCAGAACCTGAAAGATCTTCGCCTCGATGGCGGTGCGCTCGCTACCCTTCGGTGTTGCCACGATGACTTCGCCGATATCCGAACGGTCTGTGACGCCGACGACGGTGTTCTCCGGCCTGCGCGCATGCCACAGGTCCTGCAGGCGCGCTCCGCCGATGACGGTGCCGGCCTCATCCCCCACCGTCGAGCGGACGCGCAGGGGCACACGGGCCTGGCGGGCCACCTCGACCGCGCGCGGATGCACAACCTTGGCGCCAGCCTGTGCCATCTGGAAGAGTTCATCGTAATCGAGGGCACTGATCGTCCTGGCCTCGGGCACAATGCGCGGATCAGCCGTCTTGACGCCGTCGACGTCCGTGTAGATGTCGACATAGTCTGCGCCCAAGGCCGCACCGATCGCAGCTGCGGACGTATCCGACCCGCCGCGGCCGAGCGTCGCGATCTCGCCCTGTGGCGTCCTGCCCTGGAAGCCGGCCACCACAGGCACCAGCCCCTCGTCCAGCACAGCGCTGAGCGGCCCGGGGTCCACCCGCAGGATCTTGGCGTCGCCGAAGCGGCCGTCCGTCTCGATGCCTGCCTGAGGGCCCGTCAGCGCACGGGCGGGCACGCCCTCTTTGCGCAGATGTCCAGCCATCACCACGGCGGAGATGATCTCGCCGCAAGCCAGAAGGAGATCGGTTTCGCGCGCGGGAACCTTGGCCCCCTCGTTTTCCACCAGCTGCAGCAGGGTGTCGGTGGCGTAGGCATCGCCGAGTCTGCCGGGCGCCGATACGACGACGACACTGCGCAGGCCCTCCTGCACGGCGGACTGCACGATTTGCGCGACCCGCGCGCGATGCTCGTAGTCCACGACGGAGGTGCCGCCAAACTTCTGGACGATCAGTTCCTTTTCAGCCATAACGCCTCCGCGATCTGCACGGCGTTGGTCGCCGCGCCCTTGCGCAGGTTGTCGGCAACAACGAAGAAGTGCAGCGTATCGTCACGATCGGGATCCTGGCGCATCCTGCCCACGAGCACGTCATCCTGGCCGGCCGCCGCGAGCGGCGTCGGGTAGATCTCCGCCGCCGGATCGTCCACGATGCGCACCCCGCGCTGGCCTCGCAAAAGTTCCCGGGCCTCTTCGGGACTCACCTTGCGCGCGAACTCCACGCTGACCGCTTCCGCGTGCCCGACTCGGACCGGAACACGCACCGCGGTCGCGGCGAGCGGGAGGTCGGGCCTGCCCAGAATCTTGCGCGTCTCCTGGCGCAGTTTCAGTTCTTCCTTGGTGAAGCCGTCCGACTGGAACGCGTCGCACTGCGCCAGCACGTTGAAGGCGATCGGGTCGCGATAAGCCCTCGGCTCAGTCGCCTCTCCCGCCGCCCACGCCCTCGTCTCGGCCTCGAGGCCGTCGAGCGCCTCGCGGCCGCTGCCTGAGACAGACTGGTAGGTGCTGACGATGACCCGTGTGATCCCGAACGCGCGATCGAGCGGCCCGAGGGCCATGACGAGCTGGATGGTCGAGCAGTTGGGGCTCGCGATGATGCGGTCGTCGGCTCCGATGTGGTCGAAGTTCACCTCGGGCACGACCAGGGGGATGCCGCCCTGCATGCGGAAGTGGCTCGACTTGTCGATGGCGACCGCCCCCGCCTGCGCGGCGATCGGGGCATAATGCGCCGACACGTCGTTGGGAGCGGCGAAGAACGCGAAGTCCATGTCGCGGAAACTCTCGACGGAAATGGCCTCGACGGTGAGGCGGCGACCGAGCGCAACGAGCTCGTGTCCTGCCGACCGGTCGCTCGCGACGAGGCGGATCTCTCCCACGGGCAACGCACTTGTGTGCTCGGCGAGAACCCCGGCAATCTCCTGGCCGACCAGTCCGGCGGCCCCGACGATCACGATATTAACGCTTTGCAAGGCGATCCTCCGTCCAAGTCAGCGTCCGATAAGGAGAGGCTGGAGCTGCCGATGTTCCAGAGCGGCGACGACGGTGTCGGCAACCCGGCTCAGATCGGCGGCCACCGAGTTCGGTTTGACATTCGGATTATCCTGCTCCAGTGCCACGGTGTACAAACTGCGTCGCAGTTGCCTCAGGTGCGGCCACGGACACCTTGGCGATCACCTTCACCCGCCCGTCGCCCTGGATCTCCACACGGTCGACGAGCCCGCGCACGACCGTTTGCTGGTCGCTGAAGGATAGGCTCGCCATGTCCGCCGCCACCGCGAACGTCTCCGCGAGCAGATCGAGGCTGAAGACGCCCACCCGGGCGAGCCGCAGCTTCCCCTGCACATCGCTCAGCTCACCTTCGAGGGTCGCGATGCTGCGATCCAGGTTTCTCTTCTCCGCGTTGAGGCGGCTCCGATCCCAGTCCCCCGAGAGGAAGAGCTGCAGGAGTCGCTCCTGCTTTCGGCGCAAGGACGCAATCTGATCACTGAATTCCCGCTGCCTCGCTTCGAGCTGCTCTGCCTCCTTGCTGTCCCCCAGGCGGCGGAGCAGCTGGCGCCTTGCGGCCGGCGAGGTGGCAATGCGGGTCAGTTGGGCTCGGACGTTCGCGTCTACCTGTTCGGCCCGATGCGCCGCACGGCAAAGGCGTCCGTCAGGCAACTCCTTGTCCCGGTGCTGGCGAACGTGCCGGTAGTAGTGGTAGCGAAACAGCTCATCTCCTACCCGTTTCGTGGCCGTGGTGGGCGACAGGATCTGCCCGCAGTCGGCGCAGTAGACCATGCCGGCAACGAGCCCGACGGTGCTCTCGATCCTGGACTTCTTGTTCTCGGCGCTCCTCCTGTTCATTAGCTGGTTGCATGTCTCCCAGAGATCCCGGCTGACGATCGGCTCATGTGCCCCTTCGACGCATATGCTTTCCCCACCGACCTCCATCACCAGGTCGCCTCTGTATACCGGGTTGCGCAACACATGAATGATGAACGCCTGGTCGACACGTCTTG
>JAJYNV010000155.1 GCA_021786135.1 Bacillota bacterium | reverse complement strand
TTCCTGCGACGAGGCTTTCTTCAGACATCGCGATCTCCTTTCCATATCCGACCGTACGGGCAGAGCCGCGGTCAGGCGCCTTGCCCAGGCAGGGAGTGTGCGTCGCTGCTCCTTGCGCGCCTGCCCAGCAAAAGCATGGCGAGGGCGCCCGCGACGCCGATCACCGCCAGCCCTTCGCCCGAGGTGGCCAGGGCTCCATGGGGGGTGTCCACCGTCAGCCACAAGCCGACCGCGTAGGAACCCACGAGGCCGAGGACCGACATCACCAGGCGCTGGAAGCCGAAGAGGGCCGATTGCACCTCTACGGCGACGTTCGTACCGATGTGCGTATCGAGCGCCATGTGCACGAACGGTGATCCGATGCCTGCCAGGAGCGCACCGGCGCCTGCGGCGGCCATGCTCGTGGCCGCGGAGAGGACGAGGAAGCCGAGTCCGGTTGTCACCCAGCTGAGGTAGTAGAGCCAGCGCAGATGCGAAAGGCGCAGACGCGCGGACAGGCCGGCGGAGAGCAGGGTGGCGACGCCGTAGCAGGTCAGGAGGAAGCCGTAGGCGAGAGCGCCGCCGTGCAGCCGCCCGACCACCAGGAGCGGCAGGCCGAGCGAGAAGGCTGGCCAGAAGAGGTTTTGGAGTCCGCGCACGGTGAGCGCTGTCAGGAGCCAGCGGTCGCCACGGATCGCTGTGAGGCTCTGCCGAAGGGAACCGAGGCGCGGCGACGGAGCGAACGCGGGCAGCGTCCATCGCCGGTAGGCCGAGGCGGCCAGCAGGAAGAATACCATGGCCCCGACGAGGAGCTCACGGACGCCCAGGAGGCCGATGAGGGCGCCACCGACGATCGGCCCGGCAAGCGTCGGGATGCGCGAGGCGATCTCGTAGCCGCGCGAGCCGCGCACCCGCTGTGCGGCGGGCAGGCACTGCATCAGCGATGCCTGGCCGAGCGGCACCGCCACAGCGTTCGCCCAGCCTGCGAGGAAAGATGCCGTGAGAAGCAGCAGAACGAACGCGCGACCGCCGCCAGCGAAGGCTGCGACAGACACGGCCGCCAGGCCGATGCCGCCCAGGACCGCGACGATGGGCAGCCGCCGGTGGCCGCCGACGCGCTCGGGGCCCACGATGCCCACCGCGAGCTGCGGCAGCGCATGCAGGATGAACACGAGCGCCAGGGTGATCGCTGAGCCGCCCCCTGCCACGATGCCCCAGCGGGCGGCGAGAAGAACAAAGAGGTCGGCGCTGTAGAGCCAGAACGTGCCGAAGTAGAAGCGCGTGAGCTGCGATCGGCTCTCTCTGTTCATGGTCCCCCCGATGGATGGCAGCCTGTCCCGTGATTCGGTTCGCGCCCGCAGGCCTCCTGTCCCGCGGCGGCGGTGCAGGTCGCGGCAGCTCTCAGGACGCCGACGGGGCGGCGAGGTGGTCCACCGAGCGCATGCGGCCCAGGCGGAGGGGCAGAAGCCAGAGAAAGGCGAGCGACGCGCCGATGGCGGCGATCCAGATCGTCGGGTGCAGGCCGAGGATCTCGGCGAGGAGGCCCGCGGCGAGTGCGCCGATGGGGCGGATGCCGCTGCTGACCGTGACGAAGCCGGCCGTGGCACGGGCGCGAACCTCGTCGGGGATCGCCGCCGCCTGGATGGCGCCGCTCGAGATCTCGCGGATCATCGACCCGGCGCCGACCGCGCACTCGGCGAGAAAGAGCATGGTTACCACGAGGACATGCGGGCCCCCAGCCAGGGGAACGAGCAGGTAGGGCATGGTGTAGAAGAGCGTGCCCAGGAGCAAGGTGCGCCCGAGGCCGATTACGCGGCTGAGGCGCAAGGCGAGGACGCTCGCCAGGATGGCTCCCACGGAGCTCGGCCCCAGGATGATGCCCCATTCGAACGGTGTGACGTGGAGGTAACGCGTGGCGTAGAGGATGTAGAGCGCACTGAAGATCGACTGGAAGAGACTCATGGTGCCGGCGGCCCCGAGCGAGGCGCGCAGGATGGGCGAGGAGCGGATGAAGCGCAAGCCGGAGAGGACGTCCCTCGCCTCCCGCGTCGCGGCCGGCGGCTCTACCGGCCGGATCGTTGCGAGCGAGAGGGCGGAGGCGAGAAAGGAGAGGGCGTCCGCGAGGAGCGCGAAGGGCGCGGAGAAGAGCTGGATGAGGTAGCCTCCGATACCGGGGCCGATCAGGAACGCTCCTGAGCGCGCTCCGCTGAGGAGCGATCCCGCCTCCACGTAGCGGTCCCGTGACACGAGGGCGACGAAGAGCGTGCTCGAGGCAACGCTGAAGAAGACAGAGCAGGTGCCGACCAGGAACGCGATCGCGAGCAGAAGCAGCAGGCTGATGACATGGAGCAGGAAGGCGGCCGGAACCGCCAGCAGCAATGCCGCCCGCGCGAGATCGGCCGCGAGCATCGTCTGGCGGCGCTTGCCGCGGCGGTCCACGAACGCGCCGGCATGCACGGCGAAGAGGAGCCACGGCAGCATGCCGATCGCACTGAGGAAGGCCATGCCCGTGGCAGTCGCGTGCAGGACGAGAACGGCCGTCAACGGCAGGGCGAGCATGCGGATCTGATCACCCAGGAGTGAAGCTCCCTGGCCGATCCAGTACCTGCGGAAGGGAGCTTCCCGCAGGAGAGCCGGCACGTGCCTTTCAAGCCGCGCCACCAGCATCATCCCTCCGCATGACTGACAGTTGCCTGGCGCCCCGTCGCAGGCAAGGCGCATGACCTATTCTAAGATGCCTGTCAATCTCGTTGTCTCATGGCGCCGGAGCACCTGGAGGGCGATGGGCGGTCAGGGCATCGTCATGGCGTGCGCCAGGAAGTAATTGAGAATGACCGTCGCCAGGCCGTGATCACTAGCCGGGAGATAGGCGTTCATCTGCTCGAAGGTGATGTCGGAAGCGTGGTCGATCAGGCCCGAATATGCGACGCCGTTCACCTCGAGCCCGTCCCGCGTGTCGGGCAGGCGGTAGGCCGCGATGTTCGGCGACAGGAAGACTTCAGAGATGACGCGGACAGGCCTTGGTGCCGGCGCACCGATCACGCGCACCTGGGACCAGTGCGTGCGCAGGTAGGGAAAGAACTGCGCTGCCGGCTCGACGCCGCAGCCTACGCAACCGCCATCCGAGAAGATCGTGATGCGCTCTCCGCGGCTGGGGCTGCCACCCGCGGGATAGAGGGTGATGCCGCCGCTGCCGTCCGCCCCGTAGAGGCCTCGTCCAGTCCAGCCAGCGGGAGCGAGGAAGACGGTGCCGGACCAGTAGGCGGCCACGTCGCCTACCCAGGCGGCTGGTATCGTGACCGTGACGGAGTTTGGGACAGTCAGGCCATAGTCGACCCCGAAACTTGTGCTGAGCTTCGTGACGGGCAGCGTGACGGCGATGCTGCCGGATGCCTGCGGGTGCGGCGGCCCGTTGGGCACCGCTTCTGGGTTCATACCGGGCTTCGCCCTCTGGTTGTGGGCGGTGAAGGTTTTCGCATGGCCTGACGCCGTCTCGGGCGCCGTGCCGCAGGCGGCAAGGAGGAAGGCGGTGCAAGCCGCGACGGCGATCAGCCTCTGGTGCACTGAGCTCACCCCTCGTCCTGGCCAGAAGACGCCTGGAATGGGGTCGATTTCGAAACGATCAGTCACGTCTCCTTCACATCGGGAAACCCGGCGACCACTTGATTGGGGCTTGTTCCCTGGCGCCTGGGGCCACGGGGCCCACCATAGCCGCCCGAGCGACGCATCGTGCAAGACCGCCTGTATTTCCGCTAGCATGTAGCCATGCCTTGTCCTGGGGGAGTACGTGGTGGACGTCCGCACACTGAGCCAGGTGGCTTTCGAGGACGGGTTTCGTGCGTGGAGCGACGGATTCGAGGGTTATCCCTACGCGGGTAGGATGACGATGGGAGAGTGGCTCGCGCACATCGCCCAGGATGAGATCGACCCCGAGATTTCCGTTGTCGCATTCGACGGTGCACGGCCGGTCGGCATCGCCCTGAGCGGCATGCGCGAGATGGGTGGGCGCAAGGAGGCCTACAACGGTGGCACCGGGGTCGCGACCGACCACCGCGGCCAGGGCGTCGGTACACTGCTGATTCGCTCAGCATTGGAACGCTACCGCGTTGCTGGAGCGCACCTCGCAACGCTGGAGGTCGTGACAAGCAACGACAGCGCTTTGCGGCTCTATCGCCGGGAGGGTTACGAGATTCGCGACCGGCTCTCGGTGCTGGAGTGGACGGCGACGCAGCCGCCATCCGCTTCAGAGTCCGGCATTCTGGTGGAGGAAGCGGATGCCGAGACCGTCGCCGCTGTGCCGTTCTATCGCAGCGCCGCTCCCTGGCAGTGCCGCTGGCAGAGCATCCCCGGCGGGCGCGCTGCGTACCTCAGGAGCGAGACCGGCAAGACGCTCGCCTACGCGCTCCTGCGCCGCAGGTACCGCGAGGGCGTCCCGATCGCTACGACCATCTACCAGGCGGTCGCGTCGCCGGAGTCTTCTGATGCGCAGCGTCTGCTTGAGGTCCTCGTTGCCCGTGTCCTTGGCCCGGTGCCGCGCTCTATCGCCATGAACATCCCCGCTTCGGAGTCCGCGACCCTGGCGGCGCTCACATCGCTCGGTTACCACGAAATGCTGGCGCAATACCTCATGCGGCGAAGCGTGCCGGCCTGATATCGCACGAACCGTCTGTTGCTTGACAGCGTACAAGGTGCCCATGCGCCTGTGGCGAACAACCTCCATAGGCTCCTCGGATCCGATTGGAGGGTGCGTAACGGCAGGTCCCACGAGAGACCAGGGCGGCTTATTCCAGACGTTTCGCCAACTGATGACCCGCATGCGCCGTGGATTTCTCTTTGGGCGTACGGCCCGGACGCTGATGGTGGTCGCCGTCATCGTCTATGTCAGTGCCCTGCTCTTCGCGTGGTCGCAGCACACGAGCTTCTTTACGGCGCTCTACTGGACGATTACCACGGTGACCACCGTGGGCTATGGCGACGTGACGGCCACCAATCCCACCTCGCGCATCGTCGCGATGGTGCTCATGGTGGTGGCTGTCCCTATTCTAGGCCTCCTCTTGGCCGATACCGCATCAGGCTTCGTCGAAGGCCGCCTGCGAAAGGTGTTGGGCATGAGCGAGAGAGTGATGCCGAAGGGCTACGTCCTGGTGCTGGGCTGGTCGCCGGTCGCCAGGATCGCGGTCGACGATCTCCTTAATCGCAACCGGCATGTCATGGTGGTGGCCGACGAGGACACGCTCGGCGTCGAGCATCCGCACCTCCAGTTTCTCCACGCCGACCCTGCCGACGAGAGCACCCTGACTCGGCTGGATCCCGCGCGGGCAGCGGCGGCGCTCCTCTGTCACGACCACGACGGCGACATCCTGATCTCTGCGTTGGCGCTCCACAACCTGGCGCCGGCCTTGACCATCACCGCGGTGCCCGCGCGGCAGAACACGGCCGCGGCGCTTTCGGAACTGGGGCTGCTCTCGAGCTTTCCCGGCAACGACCTGGTGGGCCATGTGCTCTCCCGGTCCGCTCAGGCTCCGCACGCTGGCCCTCTTCTGTGGCAACTCGTGCGGGATGAGAACCATCGCATCAGCGAGGAGGTCCCGACTCCAGGCGAGCTCGGCCAAGGCATCGAGCAGGTCCGAGCCCAGCGTGCGCTGCGCGGGGAGATCCTGCTCGGGGTGCTGGACGGAGGCGCGGTGCGTTTCGCCCTGGGCAACGAGCAACTCGGCACCGACACCCGCCTGCTGATCTTGCGGCGCGCCTGAGCGGGCCACCCGCCCGAACGACCAG
>JAJYNV010000268.1 GCA_021786135.1 Bacillota bacterium | reverse complement strand
AGCCTGCGTCTAGGCTACCTTCCCCGCATACTCATTGACGCTCTGAAGTCGCTAGTCGCGCAATCACCATTCGGTCACGCAACTGGCGCAAAATTAGGGTTCCCCTCAGCCCTTCCATGTTGTACCGAGGACCACCGGCGGTGGCCATATGGCACGGACACTCGGTCTAGCGGACCGATCCAAAGTGCAATGGTAGTAATGATTCTTCGGGGTAGACACCCTATGTCTAACCTGCCGCCACTGCGCGCTGCACAGCCTGCCAGAAGACTTCTCCGCTATCGTCGGCGATCAAGCTCTGCAAGAGTTCAGCGCCCTCTCGTGCGGCAACCTGGGCGAAGCGCGCGAAGAGATAGCCCTTGAGCGCGATCGAGCCCACCTCGCAGCTCGCTTGCGCCAGTCGCCCCGTGGGCAGGACCGTGACGCCGGGCACCGCATAGTGCCGGCGATAGTGTTCGGTGGCCAGAAGGACGAGCCTCTGACCCTCAGCCGGGACGAGAGGCGGTCGCATTGCCTCGAGGCAGCACTGCCCGACCAGGAAGACGACGAGGTCGTAACCTGCGATCGCGGCGCGCACAGCCTCGGGTACGCCGAGGTGGTCGGCCCAGAGATGGAGCTCGGTGCGGTCGAAGTCGGTCAGCGACACGCTGTGTGGCGCGATCATATCCTGCTCGCCGATGATCCCGTAGCCGGGTGACATGATGCGCATGTCCACCCTGTCGCGGCCAAACGCCGCACGCAGCGTCTGGATGCCGCTGCGCGTGAACCTGAACTGGTCGCAGCAATAGAGTTCAGAGGCAGGGCGCAAAAAGTCCCGGAGTTCGTCCTCGCGGGCATGCAAACGGTCCAGGTCGAGAAAGTCGTCCTTGCGCAACTCCCTTGGGTGATGCACGGCCATGCGCCCGGTTCCGCTCGCGACGACCAGCAGGCGCGGAGCACGCTCCGGTGGCGCGGACAGATCCCTCACCTCGGAACTGGCACCCGCCGGCAGGCGGTGAAACATGACCGTCTGCTTGCCAAGGTGCACCGCACGGCTGCGAAAGCCCGCAATTTGCCAGGGCTTCGGGGCCTGGCTCGAATTGGACCACCAGGGCCGAAAGTTGCGCGCAGCGGCAGGCAGCTGAGCGTCGAGGATCCGCTCGAGCTCGCCGAAACTGAGTTCCACTTCCTCAACGCCATCGGTGCGCAACTGGTCGAGATAGCGCACGAGCCGCTCATACTTCGCCGTCAAAGGTCGCCACCTGCCTTGGGGCTATTGTGCGGGGTAGTCGATCTTGCGCAGATACTTCTTGATCAGAGCCGGGTACAGCGGCATGGACACCGCGGCCCGGATCACACCTTGGCGGTCGATGAAAAAACTGGTCGGGATCGCCTGTATGCCGTAGCGGTTGGCGACGGTGTTGTTCTCGTCCAGCAGGACGGGATACGCGATGCCGTATTGCGTCACAAAGGCATCCACCTTGGCAAGGGAAGACTCGGACGCTGTCAGATCGACCCCGATCACGTCCAGACCAGGGCTCTTCTTGGCAGTCTGGGCCAGGTCGTAGGCCTCAGCGTTGCACGGCGGACACCAAGACGCGAAAAAGTTCACCCACACGGGCTTGCCGCGCAGGGCCCACAGGCGCACCGAACCCTTTCCGTCGAGCCGCGGCAGCGTGAAGTCAGGAGCGACCTGCCCCACCTGCGTTCCGACGGTGAGCGGTGCCTTCGGCACAGGCCGCAGACCCCAGTGGATGAGGGCGACGGCGGCGATCAGAACAACGACAGCGATGATGGCGGTGCCATAGCGGCGCATGACGTGTGCCTCCTAACCCACCCAGCCTAAGGCGAGGGCCACGGCGACCAGGAACATCGCGATCCCTGCGACGCGGCGCGGCCATGGCCCCGAAGGGAGGCGCGACGCGATGAGATTGGCGACATGACCCACCACAAGCAGAACGATGACGACGCCGATCCCAACCAGCGCGGCCACGAGAAGGGCCTCGGGCACGTCTCCCGCGTTGCCCAACGCCGCTGCACTGGCGAGTGCAGCCGAACCGCCGAGCGATGGCATAGCGAACGGCGCCCCCAGCCCGATCAGGATGCCCGCCAGCCAATCGGTGGCCGGCTGCTCCAATGCACCTTTGCGGCGGAGTCTGCTCCAGAGGTTCTCGACGCCCAGGAGGTAGATCCCTTCAAGGGCGAGTACGAGAGCAAGTGCGAGGGACGCGGCGCCGGCATGCCTCAGCAGGGTCGCGGCGACTGCCGTTCCGTAGAGGTGTAAAAGGAGAAACGCCACCAGAAACGAGAACACGTAGCCGAGGGCAGGTCCACGGCTGGCATTGCGGGCTGCACCGGCAACGATAGCCAAAAGCATGAGCCAGAGCGGCCACGCGAACGGCGACACGCCCGCGACAATTCCAGCGAGAAGGACGGCATCGTAGCTCAGGCGCTACCAACCCCCGTGCGACGCGTGCCTTCATTGTAACATCCTGCGCCGCCGCCGAGCGGCTGCGCCTATGAAAGAAGCTGCCATATTGTCGAGCGCTATCGAACGTCGTCACGAGTACAACCTTCTCATGCTGTCCCGAGCGGTCCGCAGTTTCGGCATGGCCATCATCTCGATCGTTCTCCCTCTCATCGTCGCACACCGCGGCTACGGGGCCGGGGCCGCCGGTCTCATCTTCACGGCCGCATCCGCCGGAGCAGCCGTACTCCTGTTCGCCGCGGGCTTCATCGGAGACCGCGTCGGCCGCAAACCCGTTCTTGTGGCGCTGGCAGCCCTGGCGGCCATCACCACAGTCGGATTCGGCCTGGCGAACAGCTATGCACTACTCCTCGCATTTGCATTCTTCGGCGCCTTGGCCCGCGGCGGCGGCGCAGGCTCCGGTGGAGCCTGGGGACCTTTCGCCCCGGTGGAGCAACCGCTCATCGCAGAGGTCGTGCCACGCAGCGTGCGGGCGTCCGCTCTAGGGCAGCTCAGCTTCGTCGGCGTCCTGGCTGGTGCGCTCGGTTCCCTCGCCGCAGCTCTGCCTGACGTGCTGCACGGTGCGATGGGCGTCCAGGCGAGCGAAGTCGTGACCATGATCCTGGCAGGCGTCATGCAGCTACTGGCCGGCATCCTGGTCCTGTGGGTGCGCGAGGCGCCCTTGCCGCCCCCGCGTTCGCAGCAGGGACACGGGCTCTCGGCCAGAGCCAGGTCCGCGATCTGGCGCCTTTCCTTGACCAACGCGCTCAACGGGCTCGGCGTCGGCTTCCTCGGACCGTTCCTGACCTACTGGCTCGAGGTGCGCTACCACGTAGGCGCCGCCTCGCTGGCAGGGCTTTACACGTTGGCGAACCTCGTCACGGCTCTGCCCTATCTCGGTGCGGCACAGCTCGCGCAGCGCTTCGGCAGCGTCCGCGCCATCCTCTGGACGCGGCTCGTCGGCGCATTCTTCACGGCCTGCCTGCCGCTGTCGCCCACCTTCACGCTTGCCGGCGCCGTATACATCTTGCGCATGATGTTCCAGACCGTCGGCAATCCCATCCGCCAGTCGTTTGTCCTCGAACTTGTGCCGCCCGAAGAACGGGGCAGACTCAATGCAGCGTCATCGGTGCCGTCGCAGATCACGACGGCGATCAGTCCGACGGTCGGCGGCTACCTGATGCAGGTGCTCGGCCTCATCGGGCTGCCGCTTGAGCTGGCTGCCCTTTTCCAGGCCGGCAACGCGGTCCTCTTCAATATCTTTTTCCGCCGTGCGAGAGATCCCGCCAGGATGGACCGCCCGGTCGGGAGCCCTGGGCACCCGGCCGGCTAGCTGATCAAGCTGAGATATGTCGCGTCGGCCGCCGCGAGGAGGCTGCCATCGCCGTCCACGGCCGACGCGGATGCGAAATGGATGCGACGGCCACGCCGCTCGAGGTGGCATAACGCCCGTATCTCACCTGGGTGCGCCGGCAGGATGTAGCGGATCGAAAGGCTGCCCAGCCGCACATCGGGTGCGCCTGCCCGCTCCAACGTCGTACGCATCGCTGCATCGAGCACAGCCACCATCGCGCCACCATGCATGACGCCGTCCGGATTCAGGTGTCTCTGCTCGACGGCCATGGCAAGGACGCCATCTGTCTCACGGAAACCGAGCAGCTCGTCAAGATTGCGGAAGGTACCACCGGCATCCGCCGTCAAGGTGACGGCCCTGCCTTGGCCGGTTCCCCTGGCGAACAGGCCCTGGGCCGTCGCTATGATGCGCCCGTCCCTCGCAAGCACTCTGCCGTCGGCCACCGCCTCGCGCCAGTCCGCCGCGAGCGGCTCTGCGGCTCCCAGAGCCGAAAGGCTGCCTTCCGGCCAGGGGCTGCGCACCAGAATCTCCAGACTCACCGTCGCGAACGACGACGGCTCCGGCAGACGCGCAGCGACCGCGTGACCAAGCGCTACGTCGAGCAGGGTCAGCACCAGGCCTGGCGCCATGCGGCCATCTGCGCCGAGATTGCCCGGTCGCGCCGGAGCATCTACAACCGCCTGGCCCGACACGGGAAATGAGACGTCCAAGCCCAGGGCCGCGCGGAAGGGATTCGCGCGCGCCATGATTGCAGGTTCCGACGTTCCTGCCAACGCCTGCACCACTCCTCAATCGCGTAGGTGGGAATCCTCGAATCGCCGCTTGGGCGCATCTTGCCTTATCCTAGCGCAATCCCTGCCCGTAGCCTAAGATCGGTTGTTCACCGCCCCAATCGGCCGCATGTCGGAAAACCTGACAAATCCTATTGACCTTGGCCAAGAACGTGGTACCTTGTCGCACAAGGGGGAGTCATTGATGCAAGTGTTGCGCCCGCGCACCCTGATCGCTCTGGCAGGTGTCAGCCTACTGCTGGCCGGATGCGGATCCACTTCGAGCACCGCCGCGCCTGCGCACCACGCGACCCAACACAAGAAGGTCGCCGCCAAACCAAAGACCCCGGCCGCCAAGAGTCCGGCGGTCACCGGCGCGTCAGCCCCCTTCATCGCCGGCCAGGATCCGAGCACCAAGACCGTGACACTGTCCATTGTCGCGGGCGCCACGATCGATAACTTTTACTACAATTTCGACGGCTACGATCAGGGCAACGCCACGATCACCGTGCCTCTGGGTTGGACGGTGAAGGTGGACTTCAGCAACGAAAGCGGGTCTGCGCACAGCGTCGTCATCGCGCCGAGCATCACCAGCCTGACGCCCGCATTCCCGGGCGCGTCCTCGCCGGACGCGTCGGTCGGCCAGCAGGCCGGCCAGACGCAGACGTTCCAGTTCGTCGCCCAGACAGCGGGCAACTACATCCTCGCCTGTGGCGTGCCGGGCCAGGCCAGCCAAGACGGCATGTGGATCAAGTTCGCCGTGTCTTCGACGGCGACCCAGGCCAGCAGCCAGCAGTAGCCGAGGAGCTGAGCGCAGCCGCACACGCGGATCGCGCGTGATAGAATGCCAGGGACAGGGGGCGCGAATGCCGATGCAGGCCATCGCGATCATCGGTCCCGGGCGCGTCGGTACAGCACTGTGGCTCGCCTTGGACGGCCTTGCGAGACGCCTCGGCGTCGCAGGCGGTTCCGACGCAAGCCAGGATCTCTTCGAGCGACGGACGGGGGCGCGGGTTGCGCCCTCCGCGCCGGCTCTCTGCCAGTCTGCCGACTGGGTCTTCCTTACGGTCCCCGACCGCGCCATCGCGCCGCTTGCGGCCGAACTCGGCGCGGCCGGGGCCTTTCATGCCGGGCAGATCGTCGTGCACACCGCAGGGGCTCTGCCGAGTGCCGTGCTGGCACCGGCCCTGGCCAACGGCGCCGATGTCCTAGCCATGCATCCGATGCAGTCGTTTGCGGAGCCCGAGCGCGGCAGGGATCTCTTTCAGGGC
>JAJYNV010000169.1 GCA_021786135.1 Bacillota bacterium | reverse complement strand
GTGGCGCCGAAACGACGCGAACGGCTGACCCGCCTGCAGGAATCGCGCCACTCGGCCAGTAGCATAGGAAGCATACCGAAGGCTGCGGGGAGGGCATACGCCGGTGACCGTGGCGCTAGTCCTGGCCTTCAATCTGCTGGCCGGCTTCAACGACGGCGGCAACCTGCTCGCAACCCTGCTCCCCAGCCGCGTGCGTCCCATCCTTCTCTGGTTCTGGCTGGCCGTCGTCGTCAGCCTGGGGCCGATCGTCCTCGGCACCCACGTCGCCGACACCATCGTGCGACGTATCGTGACGCCGCAGAGTCTCTCGCCCATCCTTGCGTCCGCCACGTTGAGCGCGATCGCCGTCGTGCTCGTGAGCTGGTGGCAGCGGGTGCCGACCTCCATGTCGCTGGCTCTCATCGGTGCAATGGTCGGCGCGGGCACGGCAGCGGGCAGCCATGTGCTGTGGGGTGGTGCTACACGCGCCGTGGTCGGCTTCGTCCTGACCGTGCTCCTCGGCGGGCTGCTCGGCCTCCTCATCGCGCGCTACGGCCGCCAGGTGCTGCGACACCTCAGGCGCGGCGCGGTACTGAGCCTGATCATGCTGCTCACCGCCCTGCTCGAGGGGCTGGCCTACGGCGGCAACGACCTCGAGAAGGCCATCGGACTCCTGCACTTTTCGGGCTTCACACTGCACGGCGCCATACTCTTCGCCACGCTCTCGTTCGCCCTCGGCAGCGCGGTAGGGTCCTGGCGCATTGCACGCACCGTCTCGGGCCAGATCATCCGCCTGCGTCCGCCCGAAGCGCTCTATACCCAGGCAGCGACGGGACTTGCGGTGCTCGCCGCGGCGACAGCAGGCATCCCCGTCTCCACGAGCCAGACCGTCGACGCGAGCCTGCTCGGCGTGGGCTCGGCCGAGAATCCGCGCCACGTCGGCTGGCGCGTGGCGCGCCGCATGGTCTTCGCCTGGTTCTTCACCCCTTTGGCCGCGTTCGTGATGGGAGGTCTTGCGCAGTGGCTCGCCGTCCTGCTCCGGCACGTCTGAGACGCGCCTTCGAAAGTCTGCGCGAGATTCTTGGCCCCCGCGATCAGGTGTTCCAGGAACTGCTCCTCGAACAGGCCGGGCTCGCGCAACAGGCCATGGACCTGCTCTATCGCTACCTGACGCAGCCTTCGCAAGACCTGGGACAGGCGATCGGCGAGCTTGAGGAGCGCGGCGACCGCATCCTGTCCGACATCCAGCGGGCCCTGCGCGAGGCGCTCGTGACGCCCCTCGGCGGTAGCGACATCAACTACCTCGGCAATGCCCTCGATGACCTCCTCGACCAGTTCGAGGACATGGTGACCGAGGACCTGGCACTCGAAGCAGCGGGCGTCGGGGAGAGCAGCTACGAGGACCGCCAGTTCGGCGAGGTGCTCGAAGCCCTGCACAAGGCTTGCAACATCCTGCCCGAGGCGATGGCGGCGCTACTTCGCCGCCCCGCTGTGGCAGAGGAGAAGATCGCCGAACTGCGGGAGCGCTACCAGGACGGCAAACGCGCATACTCACTCGCCTATGCGGCGATCATGGCGGGGCGGGACGACGAGGGCAGCGCTCGGACCAAGAACCGGCTGCGCTGGCTGCGCCAGCACCTGCGGCGCATCGAGAAGCTGGCGAACGCGATGGCGGGCATCCTCGCGAACAGCTGACAGGTGGTCCGGCCCGCGTGGCGAATCCACTTCGGGTCTGTGCGTGGATCAAGACCCTTTCCCTGCAGCAAGACTGAACCCCATGGGAGAGAAGCGCAGCTATGGCCTTGAGCGACAAGATCGTCCTCTCCTGGAGTGGCGGCAAGGACAGTGCCATCGCCCTTGCGACGCTGCGGCAGTACGACGCACCCATCCATGCCCTCCTCACGACCGTCACGGACCCGCAAGCCCGCATCAGTATGCACGGCGTGCGCGAAGAGCTGCTGCGCCTGCAGGCAGAGTCGATCGGACTGCCGCTGCGCGTGGTGCGCATCCCGCAAAGCTGCACGAACGAGATCTACGAAAGCCTCTTCGCGACCGAGACGGATGCCCTGAAGCAGGAGGGCGTCGCACACTACGCCTTCGGTGACCTCTTCCTCCAGGACGTACGCGACTACCGCGAAAAGCAGCTTGGCCGTTCCGATCTGAGGGCGGTCTTCCCGCTCTGGGGTCTCGACACGAAGCAGCTCGCCGAGAACTTCATCCAACAGGGCTACAAGGCAGTCGTCGTGACAGTCGACCCGAAGAAGCTCGACCCCTCGTTCCTGGGCCGCGATTATGATCAGCGCTTTCTCGCGGACCTTCCACCCCACGTCGACCCTTGCGGGGAGAACGGGGAGTTCCACACCTTCGTCTACGCGGGGCCCATCTTCCGCAGGCCCATCGCCGTCGAGCGCGGCGAGGCTCAGGAACGCGACGGCTTCTACTTCCAGGATCTCCTGCCGCTCGTCTGAGAGCCGCTAAAACACGCAGGCGCGACCCATGCAACTGGCATGGGTCGCGCCTGGCTTGTATGCCCTGCCGGCCGGCAGGCGCCCCACGCGGCTCAAATCGTCAATCTTCGCTCACAAGCGGCTCCTCGCGCACCTCTCCCTCACCGAGCCAGTATCCGTGGAGCGCCATTGCCGGCGGTGCACCCGCAATGAGGTGCAGTACGCCCGGGTACATGGCTTCGCGGATGTCCCTTGCGGATGGGCGCGGCTCGCCCGCGGGGTGCGAGTGGAAAATGGCCCGCAGTTCCATGCCGTCGCGCTCGAATTCCCGGAGGGCACGCATGACGTCCTCCGGGGCGATGGCGTAGCGGTAGGCGCTTTGCGCCGCATTGCGGCACGGAATGAAGCAAAGGAGCTCAGCCCCCCTCCCGCCAAGAAGACCGCAAGCCTCGAAAGGCAAAGCCCTCGCCGCCTCTTCGCGGAGGGCTTGGCGCAGACCCCTGTCGAGCCGCATCAGCAGGTGAGATCGAGTCCCGCAGCCGTCCAGGCGACGATGCCACCCTCGAGGCTGCGGGCGTCGATGCCGTGGCGCATCAGCCGCTCCGCGGCCAGCAGGGAGCGACGGCCGATCTCGCAGAAGACGACGACGGGGCGCGCCCCGTCGAGTGCCTCGCCGCTGCCCAGCTCCTCGAGCGGCAGCCTCAGCGCGCCGGGAATCGTCGGGCGGTCGACGGCTCCCTGGGCGCGCACGTCAAGCCACTGGACGCGCGGATCCTCCCTGAGCGCAAGCGCCTCGGGCACTGGGATACCGAGCCCCTCCTGCGCCTCCCGCGGCGCCTCGACGCCACAGAACGCCTCGTAATCGACCAGCTCCGTCAGGGTCGGGTGATCGCCGCAGGCGGCGCAGTGCGGGTCGCGACGGAGGCGGAAGCGACGCTCCTCGCCCATCAAGGCGTCGTAGACCAGAAGCCGGCCGCCCAGGCTCTCGCCGGCACCCGTGATCAGCTTGATCGTCTCGAGCGCCTGCAAGGAACCCATCTGTCCACCCAAGGCGCCGATGACGCCTGCTTCCGCACAGCTTGGTACGCTGCCTGGCGGCGGCGGCTCGGGAAACAGGCAGCGATAGCAACCCTGGCGCGGCAGGTAGACAGAGAGCCGCCCCTCGAAGCGCAGGATCGACGCGTCGACGAGCGGCCTGCCGAGCAGGACTGCGGCATCGCTGACGAGATAGCGCGTGGGAAAGTTGTCGGACCCGTTGACGATCACGTCGCAGCCCCGCAGGAGCTCGAGGGCGTTATCCGCCGCAAGGAACTCCTCCACGGCGATGACCTCGATGTCCGGATTGATCGCGCGCAGGCTGCGTGCGGCGCTCTCGGCCTTCGGCCGCCCGACGTCCTCGTCGCGGTGCAGTGGCTGGCGCTGCAGGTTGGAACGCTCCACGCGATCGCCATCGATGATGACGAGATGGCCCACGCCCGCCGCCGCGAGGTACGTGGCGGCGGGCGCACCGAGCCCGCCGGCCCCGATCACGGCGACGCGGGCAGCCGTGAGCCTGGCCTGGCCGGCCGCGCCGATCTCGCCCAGGATCATCTGACGCGCGTAGCGCTCCGCCTGCCGAGGCGTCATGGGCTCAAGGGGGTAGGGCGCCAGGACAACACTGTCTTGCGGCAGCAGGGCAGCCTTGACCCCGCCCAAGAGCCGGGCATCGACGCCGTTCACCCGCACGTCGAGTTCCGGTGCGATGGCACCCTGGGCCGTGAACATGCGCCGGCCGAGTCCCGGCTCCGCCTGGGCGACCGCTTCGAGCAGTTCGCCCAAGGTGTCGCCTCGGGCGGCGATGGTTTCTTTCTGGTCTGCCAGAGCGATGAATGGGCCCTTGAGCGTCACGTCCATGGCGTCACCCCCGCGATAAGGAGCAGCCCCCGCACCGCGTGCGGGGGCTGCCTCGGCCTGCTCAGGCCATCTTGCCGTCCGCAGCCAGCGCTGCGTCATTGATGATCTCGTAGAGGGTCGGGTGCGCGTGGACGGTCTCCTGCAGGTCGTAGAGCGAACCGTCGAAGGCCAGCGCCAGGCTGCCTTCCGCCACGAGGTCCGTGGCGTGCGGTCCGATGATGTGCAGGCCGAGCAGGTCACCTGTCTCGGCGTCCGCCACCACCTTGCAGATGCCCTGGTCCTCGCCGTAGATGAGGGCCTTGCCGTTCGCCTTGAAGAAGTATTTGCCCACCTTGACCTCGTGCCCCTGGTCGCGGGCCGCCTGCTCGTCCAGACCGACCGACGCAACCTCGGGACGGCTGTAGGTGCAACGTGGCACCTTCACGTAATCGATGGTCTCAGGCTTCTTGCCGAGGATGGCATCCACCGCGATGAGCCCTTCGTGCACAGCGACGTGCGCAAGCTGCAGGCGGCCGATGACATCGCCGATCGCGAAGATGCGGGAGTCGCCCGTGCGCATCTCGGCGTCCACCTGAATGTAGCCGCGGTCGATCTTGACCTTGTCGAAGTTCTCGAGCCCGAGCCCCTCGCTGTTGGGCTTGCGGCCTATCGCCACGAGGATCTTCTGCGCCGCGAGCGTCTTCTTGCCGGACGGGCCCTCGATCGTGACCTCGACTCCGTCGTAGGTCTCGCGATAGCTCGCGACGTCGACGCTGTGGCCCGGGTAGCATGCGATGCCGCGGCGCGTGAAGATGCGCTGCAGCTGGTCGGACATCTCCTTATCCTCCAGCGGCAGAAGCCGCGGCAGGGCCTCCACGAGGTGGACCTCGCCGCCGAGGTCCGCGAAGAGCGACGCCCACTCGCAACCGATCGCGCCCGCGCCGACGATGATGGCCGACTTAGGCACCTCGCGCAGCTCGAGGGCATGGTCGCTCGAGATCACCCGCTCGCCATCGAACGGAAGTCCGGGCAATTCGCGCGCGGACGATCCGGTGGCGATCACGATGTGGTCCGGATTCAGGAGCTCGCGCTCGCCGTTGGACTTCTCCACAGAAACCGAGCCTGCCGGAGCGAAGATCGAAGGCGGCATGAGCGTGCCCACGCCTTCGTAGATCGTGACGCCCGCGCGCTTCAAAAGACCCTGAACGCCCTTGTAGAGCTGGTCGACGATCTTCTGCTTGCGCGCCTGGGCCTGCACGAAGTCGAGGCGCGGCGTTCCGACCTCCAGGCCGAACTCCGAAGCCTCGCGCATGGTCGCCATGAGCTCCGCAGTGCGCAGGAGCGCCTTGGACGGAATGCAGCCCTTGTGCAGGCAGACGCCGCCCACCTTGTCCTTCTCCACGACGGCGGCCTTCAGGCCCGACTGGGCCGCGCGAATGGCCGCCTCGTAGCCGCCCGTACCTCCTCCTAGGAAGAGTACGTCGATCTTTTCGTCCGCCAAAGTCTGTCCCTCCTGGGTCGCCACCGGCGACCCGCGTACTCCGCCCTGGGTCGCCACCGGCGACC
>JAJYNV010000379.1 GCA_021786135.1 Bacillota bacterium | reverse complement strand
GGCTGTCCGGCAACACGCCTTCCTCCGCCGAGCCATAGCATGCAGCGGCAGGCGCCCGGAGGGAAGGCTCATGCACGCGCTCATTCTTGCCGTCCTGATCGGCATCGCCGGCAACCTCGACAACCTCGGGGTCGGGGTGGCCTACGGCGTGCGCAAGATCGGCATCCCGTTCCGCAGCAACCTCTTCATCGCGCTGATGGCAGCCCTCGGCACGTTTGTCGTCGCCTACGCAGGGCTGGGCATCGGCCACGAACTCGCCCCTGCGATCGCCAACATGTTCGGGGCCGGCGTCATCATCGCCGTGGGCGTCTGGGTGCTCTGGCCGCGCAGGCCGAAAGCTCAGGAGGCGCATTCCACGGACGCCATCGGACTCGTGTACCATCCTGAGCACGCGGACATCGACCAGTCGGGAGACATTTCGGTCGCAGAGTCGCTGGCGCTCTCGGTCGGGCTGGGCATCAACGCCTGGGCCGGCGGGTTCGGCGGCGGCATGGTCGGCCTGCCGCCGTGGCTGCTGGCGCTGAGCACCGGTGTCTTCAGCTTCGCGACACTCTACGCCGGGGAGCATCTCGGCCGCAGGGCGCTCGGGAGCTGGCTCGGCCCCAAGGCGACGCTCGCCGCCGGCGTCCTGCTCATCCTCATCGGCATCAAGGACCTCGTCTAGCGCCGGACTCGAGGCCCTTGCCAGATCGCCAGGGCAAGCGCATCCGGGTCACCGGCGACGGTCGCAAGGAAGGATGCCGCCTCGAGCGTCCTTTCGACGCGGACGGGATCCTCCGCCAGGACGAAGAGCTCGCGCCGCGGTCCGTCCTCCTGCCACTCGCGGTAGCGGAGCCACTTGTGCCGGAGCTGCCGGGTCCCCTCCGTGCCGCAATCCACCTCGATCAATGCGTCACCGTATGGGGGACGACGCACCAGGGCGTCCGGCACCAGGGTACGTTCGCCAAGGCCTGCTGCGCTGCGATAGTCGAGCCTGGGTTCCGCCAGATACGCGCCTTGGGGCATGCCGCTCCGGCGCAAGGCGAGGTAGAGCTCTGCGCGCCTTTGTTCGTGCCCCAGACGCAGGGCTGCGTAGGCCCTGAGCCCGTCCGCCCGCTCCTGCCCGAGGAGAGTCCGCGCCGCCCGCACGCCTGTCTGGGCAAGGTAGACGATCGTCCCGCTCGCTGTCGCCACCTCGCGCAAGAGGGCCCCGTCCTCGAGCAGCTTGATGGAACCGCCCGAGAGCGCTGCGAGGGTCTCCGCCTGCTGACGCGTCACAAAGCGGGCCTGGTAGAGGTCCTCGAGCAGTTCCCGATCGGCCGGGCCCAGACGCAGGAGACGTTCGGTGAGATCCGGGCGCGTCACGGCCTTGGCAGCCGGACCAGAACGGGCGGCAAGAGGCGGCCCACCTCCGCCACCTCCGCCACCGCCTGGCCGCGCGGCAGGCGGCGCAGGGTCTCCTGATCGAAGCGTGGCGCCTCGCGCAGTCCGCCGCCTGGGCTCGTGACGAAGCGTCGGCCGAGGGACTCGCGCAACTGCTCGAGATCCTCGCGTCCCAGGCCCCCCAGCAGCACGCGATTGCGCGCGTTCGCCAACACCGCCTGACGAAGCTCCTCCGGCAACTGCCCGAGATGCTGGTGGGCAAGGACGGCGCCCACGCGGTGGGAGCGCGCCTGGGCGAGGAAGCTGCCAAAATCCGCCTGGGCGAAGGTCTGGAATTCATCGGCGTAGATGAAGGCGGCGGGCCCCTTGCTGCGACGCAGGGCCGCCGACTGGAAGAGGAGCAGCGCGAAGGAGCCCACGGCACGCGCGCCAAGGCCAATCTCACCTTCCGGCAGCGCCAGGGAGAGCATCTCCCCATCCGCGAGCAGGCGGTCGAAATCCATCCGTGGCGTCTGCGTGAACAGCCGACGCGCCCAGGGATGCGCAAGCACCTCGGAAAGCGCCGATTGCACTCCAATGAACGCGTCCTGCCGGAAACGCGGACTCCATCCCCCCACCTCGTCGCGGAAGTACCTGCGAACGTGGGCAGACTTCGCCTCGAGCAGCACCTCGCGCCGCATCTCCTCGCTGCGCAGGAATTCGGCGAGGTCTGGCAGCGTGGGCTCGGGCATGGCCTCCTTGAGCGCGAGCGCGGCGTGGCGCAGCATCGCCTGACCCACGCTGCGGTAGAACTCGTGCTGGCTGCCAAAGGCGCCGAACAGCGCGTAGGCCACCGTCTCCGCCGCCACCTCGGGCTCCCCCGCAAAGGGATCAAGGCCGACAGCGGGCTCTTCCTGCGGCCGCAGCGCGATCACGCGGCGACCTCGCGCCTTCCCTTCGGCGACGGCCAGGTCATGGAGGTCGCCCTTGGGGTCCAGGACCAAAAGGCCGTGTCCCACCGCGATATCCTGACGCACCAAAGGCCAAAGCACGCCCATCGTCTTGCCTGAACCTGTCGGCCCGAGCACATGCATGTGCAGGAACCGGTCGTCGATGGCAATGTCGACAGGCCGTCGCAGGGTCCCGGTCACGCCCAGCCTGACGGTATCGCTCTTGATGAAGCGCGGCCGCAGCCACACCCAGATCCAGAGTGCGAGTCCGATCTCGGCCAGGAACGAGATGACGAGCCAGAATGCTGGTTGGGCCGAAAAGCCGAGGGCGTGTCCGAGAGGCACCAGCCAGAGCGCCACCACAAGGTATACGAGCGAAATGGTAAAGAGCGGACGCCGCCGCACGACCCACGGCAGGCTCTGGATCGCGTATGCGTAGAGGACCCCCGTGAGCATCACGGCGAACCAGGGCCACTGCCCGCGTGCATAGAGGTAGAGGCCAGCCAGGGAAAGCGGCAGGACGATCACAGCCAAGATGGCACGAGGGATCTTCACCATATCGAAGCCCTTTCGACATGGCCATCCTCGGCGCCTTCGCAGGATTCGAGCTCGTTCGCACGGAATACGGCGCCGGAGGTGCTGCGTTCTGGTCCAGTTGAAGGGCGGACGGGGTGGCGTGCGCCTCGTCATCGGTCCCCGGCCGGACCCTCAGGCGTTGGTCGGAGAGATCATCCAGAGCCTTGAGGGCGCCGCCGGTTTTCTCGGAAATGCCCGCATCGCGGTGGAGATCGCCGACGACACGATTTCGCCCGAGCTCACCGCGGCCGTCAGTGAGGCCCTGCGGCGCTTTCCCGGGCTCGGTCTCGCCAGCATCGGCCCCAAGCCCCACGCGCAGCCCTCGCGAGGCGACGAGCCCAAGGTGGTGCGCAGAACCGTACGTTCGGGTCAGGAAGTGACGCACCAGGGCGATCTCGTAGTGCTGGGCGATGTGCACGTCGGAGGTCGGCTCGTGGCCACCGGCGACGTGATCGTCGTCGGTGCACTGCGCGGCTTCGCCTGGGCAGGTGCCGAAGGCAACGAGAGCGCCATCATCTACGCCCAGGAGCTGTCGCCGACGCAGGTGCGCATCGCCAGCGCCATCGCCCAGGGCGCGCCCTCAGCGCCCGGCGGTGCCGAATACGCCCACCTCGAGGACGGCAACATCGTCGTGGAGCCGTGGGTGGCGAAAGGCGGTCGCCGCACCCCCGCGCGCCAAAGGCCCTAGTCGCGCTCAGGAAGAGGGCCCACCGCAAGCGCGGCGGGCTCTCTTCTCGTCACCGTGCGAACGTGACCTGCACGAGCATGGCATAGCTCGGTCCAGGCGTCGTCAGCCTCCGCATGTGGACGCTGACCACCTGCGGCCGCCCGAGCTGTTCCTGGAGAGCGGAGGCAATCGCCTGCGCGTCACCTCTCGCGGCCCGGACGGCTGCGGCCACCGCACTCGCCCGTTCACTCGCGCTCGGGGCTTGATACTGGTCCGCGGTGCCCTGGACCATGGTGGCGCCACTCGCCACGGCAGCGTCGATGGCCGCGCCGAGTTGACCGGCCTTGGCGATGCGCGCCACCACGTTCTGCACCACGACATAGCCGTCGCCCTGCTGGCTGCGCTGCAACGCCCCGATGCGGTAGCCTTGCACCTTGACATCGGTCGTGGGGACACCGGCCGAGCGGAGTCCCTGCCGCAGACGCTCAAGGGCGGCTTGCGCGTCGGACTGCGCCGAGCGGCTGTCCTGTGCGTGCGTCTCGATGCCGAGGTAGAGCGTGGCGCCCTCCGTAGGCGCTGCGACAGGTTCTTCCTCCGTAACCGTCAGCGTCGTATCGTTGGCCTTCACTTCCGCTGCGCGTCCTGTGCGTGGCGTCAGAGCCATGAGTGCGACCGCAAGAACCGCCATCGTCGTGAGAGCAGGCAGGGTACCACGAAACCATTGCACGGAACCGCCTCCCTGCAGCCAGCATTCCCCTGCGTGAACTGGACATGCGTTCCGCAGGAAGGGTCCCGCTGGCAGCGAAGGCTAAAAGGCTACCAGTTGCGGAGGTGGGACCATGCGCAGATATCTTGGCGCCTTGGCAGCGGTGGTGCTGCTTGCGCCCTTTGTCGCTGCCGCGACGCCGGCCGCCGCTCAGGCGCCGTTTTCCGATGTGCCCTCGACCTATTGGGCCGCAAGTGCCATCGACGCGCTCGCGGCACAGGGCGTCATCCGCGGCGAACCGGACGGACTCTTCCATCCGCTCGCGCCCGTGACGCGGGCCCAGTTCGCCGCCATGATCGTGCGCGCCGAACACCTGCCGAAGGTCAGCGTCGGGCCGAATTTCAACGACGTCACCCCTGCCAATACGCTCTACGCCGACATCGAGACGGCTGCAGCCGACGGCCTGATGCTCGGTGAAAGCCTGACAAAGTTCGCGCCAGGAGCCACGATCAACCGGGCCATGGCGGCCACCATCGCGGTGCGGGCCATCGGGCTCGGACCTCTGGGCAACGACCTCCAAAGCCAGCCGGCAGGCTACGCCGACAGTGCCCGCATCCCGAGCTATGCGCTCGGCTACGTGGTGGCGGCCAAGCGCCTTGGCCTGATGCAGGGCATGGCGGGCAACGTCTTCGACCCGGCGGGCTCCCTCGACCGCGCACAGGCCGCAGCCGTCATCTACCGCATGCTCGGTCTCCCGCCGCAAAGCATCTCGTCGCTGGCCGCGTCGGTGGTCAGCCAGGTCAACGGCGGAAGTTCCGCCACCTCGATCGCGGTCGGACAGTCCACCACACTCTGGTCTGTCGCCCGCGACGCCTCGGGTCTCCCGGTACCTGCCACGGTGACGTGGAGCGCAAGCGGTGGCACGCTCAACGGCACGACCTTCAGCGCCCAGTCGCCGGGCAGCTATCAGCTGATGGCGACCGTGCAGGGTTCTTCAGCGAGGAAGGCCATGACCATCCACGTCGAGCAGGCCACTTCGCTCGCCATCTACGGCCTGCTGGAAGTGGCCGGACCGGGTGCCACGGTGCCGGTGCAGGTAACGGTCCTCGACCAGGGCGGCAAGCGCGACGTCGCCGACGGGTCCCGCGCCATCACGCTGACGGCGACCAACGCGAGCTCGCAGCCGGTCACCCTGACCCAGACTGCCCAGGCAGGCCAGACGACCTTCAATTTCGCGCCGCCAGCCGCGGGACCGTGGTCCCTCACAGCCAGCGCGCCGGGCCTCGCGAGCGGCACGGCGGCCTTCGATGTCCTCGCCACACCTTTCCCCAGTCCGTTGCAGCTGACCGGCCCGGCCCAGATCCTGCCGGGGCAATCCGCTGCCGTGACGGCCAGCCTGCCGACAGGGGCGAGCGAGTCGTCGCCCGTCACCCTGACATCGAGCAACCCGGCCGTGGTGTCGGTAGGGGGATCGGGCACGGGCTCCTTGACGCCATCGGGCCTCTCCTTCCAGGTGCAGGCCCTTGCACCTGGAAGCGCCACGCTCACCCTGAGCAACGGCGCGGGCGCCTTCGAGAGCGCCACGCTGGCGGTTACGGTGCCGGCGCTCGGCCAGTTGGCCCTCCCCGCGCCAGCCGCGGTCACGGCGGGTCAGCAGGCGACGGCCATCG
>JAJYNV010000437.1 GCA_021786135.1 Bacillota bacterium | reverse complement strand
CGGGACCCTGATCGAGCTGGGGCAGGAGTCCATGCCGCGGCCGGGCGGGTGCGGACTCGGCTGAGCTGTGGGGTGAATGCATGGACGTCGCGGAGGTGCTCGCGCTCTACGATCGCGACGAGCGCCGGAATACAGAGGAAATGGGCATGCGGCGCGAGGTGGCGCCGGGCGTCGTACGCCTTGTGGATACGGTGGGAACTCAGAGTGCGATCGTCTTTTCGCAACTCAAGGCGCAGACAGCGGATGCTGTGATTCTGCGCGAGATGCGCTACTTTGCCGAACTCGGCCACGTGCTCGAGTGGAAGCTCTTCGGACACGACCGCCCTGCGGATCTGCGCCAGCGCCTGCTGGATCGGGGCTTCGAGCCGGAAGAGCGCGAGTCGATCATGGTGCTCGACCTCGCCGAGCCGCCGGCGGCCCTGCTCCGTCCGCTGCCCGAGGCGTTGCGGCGGATCCGGACGGCCGAAGCGCTCAAGGACGTCACGCGCGTGCGCGAGGCGGTCTGGCCCGGGCAGCATCCCTGGCTCGAACAGCGGCTCGCCTGGATGTTGCGCACCGATCCCGAACGCCTCAGCGTCTATGCGATCTATGACGACGACGAGCCGGTCTGCGCAGGGCGCATCCACTTTCCCGCGGGGAGCCGGTTCGCCAGCCTCTGGGGCGGCGCGACGCTGTCCCAGAGGCGCGGTCGTGGCTTCTACACGGCACTGCTCGCGGCGCGGGTGCAGGAAGCCATCGCGCGTCATGTCCGCTTCCTCACGATCGACGCCGGAGCCATGAGCAGGCCAATCGTCGAGAAGCTCGGCTTCCGCGAGATCACCTGGGCGCAGGCGCATATCTACGCCGCCGTCGAGCCCAGCTGAGAAGGGCCGTCTGATCGTCTCCCGCCTCGCTCGGCCTGGGTCGTGTCACAAATCGCCGCCCTGCGGTGCTTAGGCAGCGAAGGGGGGCGACAGCGGAGGTGGCGATGGCGCTCGACGATACCGGTAAGCCGCACGGCCGGGATTCCCAGACCTTCGAAGAGCTGTTCCTTCAGGAATGGCCGCGCGTCGTTGGCATTGCGCAGCAGATCACCCGCAGTGCGGCGCAGAGCGAAGAGGTGGCGCAGGAGGCGTTTCTTGCCTTCTACCGGCGATTCGGCGACGCATTGCCCGACCGGCCTGCTGCCTGGCTGCATCGCGCCGTGGCGCATGGCGCCCTCAACCTGCTGCGAGGCGAGGGCCGCCGAAGGCTCCGGGAGGAGCGCGGCACGCGGCTCGAGGCCGGTGACGCGCCCGATCCTGGCGATCTTATGGCCGCGCAGGAGGAGATCCTCCTCGTGCGGACGGCGCTCGGGCGGCTCAGGGAGGCCGAGGCGACCGTGCTCGCGCTGCGTTACAGTGGCTTCAGCTATAACGAAATCGCGCAGGCCACCGGCCTGCCTGTCTCGCAGATCGGCACGCGCCTGAGGCGCGCGGAGCTCCGACTGAGAAAGGAGATCGACTATGCGGCACGCCGATGACGGCAGTCTGCGCAGGCTCCTCGACGAGGAGTGGGCGGTGGGCGAACCAGCGCGGCAGCATGTCGCCCGCTGCGCGCGCTGCCAGGAGCGACTCAAGGCGATCGAGGCGCTGCGCGACGATGCGCGTCGGCGCATTGGGACCGCTGGCAGGCCCGAGAGCGCGGCGGCGGCCCTTGGGCGCCAGCGCCTGCTCCAGGCCGAGGGCCGGCGGGCTCGGGTAACCCTGCCGCGCCGGAGGCAGGACGGCGGTATGCGCTGGGCTTCGGGACTGGCTGCATTCGCGGCTGTCCTAGTGGTGTTGGCGGCCACGCCTGCCGGCGGTTATGCGAGGAACCTCCTGCTCATCTTCGAGCCCGTGCACTTCGCGGCTGTGAACGTGAAGCCGGGCGAGGCCAAGGGCGTTCTGCCGCTCAAGAGCCTCGGCAGCATGACGCGGACCCAGACGCCGCGGATGCTCGCGGAGAACGATCTCGCTGCGACCGAGACGGCGGTCGGATTCCATGTCCTGACACCGGATGCCCCAGCTGGCCTTGGAGCGCCGTCGTTCGCCGTGCTCGGCCCCCAGACGCAGAGTTTCACCCTGAGCGCGCAGAAACTCGAGGCCTACGCGGCGGCGCATCACGTGTCGATCACGCCGATGCCGGCGGACATCTCGGGCAGCGTGCTCAGCGTCACCACGGGGCCAGTCGCTGTCATGAGCTATGGCAGCGCCGCCGCCCAGCTGCAGCGCGCCCAGCGCATGCCGCCTCTCGTGGTGGCCGAGGCGCCGCTGCCCAAGGTGTTCTCCACCGGAGCGACGGTAGCGGAGATCGAGAACTATCTCCTCGACCTGCCGGGCATCTCGCCAGAGGTCTCGGCGCAGATTCGCGCCATTGCGGATCCGACGCGCACCATGCCCATCCCTGTGCCGCTAGGGAGGGCGACGTCACAGTCCGTAATGGTTGGGGCGTCGCAGGGACTCTGGGTTGAGGAGACGCAAGGCAACGCCGGCGGCGTTGTCTGGACGGCGCACGGCTACGTCTACGGCGTGGCGGGAACGCTGGGCCGTACGCAGCTCCTGTCCATCGCGGCAACGCTGCATTGACACCCGGATCGATCGCACCGCGGATCGAGCAAGGAAGGGTATGAACGTGGTCATCTCCCGCCAGCCCTGGCTCGCCGGCATCCTCGCCCTCGTGGCGACCATCGGGCTCACTCCGCTTGCCGCGTCCGCGGCGGCGCCAGCGCCCGCGCATGGGCTGGCGCGTTCCGAGGTGGTGCGCATCCTGTCGGCGGCACAGGAGTTCAGCCATGGCACCGCAACCGGGGAGCACCTCAGTCTCGACGGCAAGATCGTGAACGTTCCGGACGGCTCGGGCGGCACGCTGACGGCGGTGCCGGTGGTGCGCTGGCCGACAGCGGACGGATATGGCCAGATGGTTCTCTTCTGGCACGACGAGACGCTTGTCGGGTCGGACCGGCTCGCGAAGCTGCCGAACCTGGGCGAGGAGTCGTCCCAGCTCAAGATCGTCAGCTACGGCACGGACTCCATCACGGTGCGCTTCTGGCGCTATAGGCCGACGGATCCGATGTACGCCCCCTCGCTGACACCCGAGGACGTGACATATCGTTGGAACGGGCAGAAGCTCCTAGCCTCGGCTCCCGTGCCGCAGTCGAGCGGCAACGGACTCGGCGTGCGGCTGCCGTACCTGGGACTGACGCGCTCGGAGGTGCTCAAGATCACGGGTGCCGCGGTCGAGAGCGGGGCGCAGGGCCCCACGGGTGAGCACCTGCAGCCCTTCGGCAAGATCGTGACGGTACCTGACGGGTACGGCGGCACGCTGACGGCGGTGCCAGTGGTTCGCTGGCCGACCGCGGACGCCTATGGCCAGATGGTTCTCTTCTGGCACGACACGACGCTGATCGGTTCGATGCAGCTCGCCACTCTGCCGAGCCTTGGCGAGGAGGTCACTGAGCTCAAGATCGTCAACGCGGGTACCGGAGCCGTCACCGTGCGCTTCTGGCGCTACCGGCCGCAGGATGCCTTGGCGGCCCCGTCGTTGCCCACGCAGGATAATACCTATCGCTGGACTGGAAGCCGGCTGGTCTCATCGGCGCCGGTGCCCAAGGCGAGCGTGAACGGCCTCGCGATGAGCATCGGCCAGTAGGGGAGCGTGCTCCCGGAAGCGAATGCAGGGCGAAGCAGCCTTTCCGGGGGGTACGCCGTGACGCAGCAGCTCGATCGCGCGGCCGGCGGGGAGCCGCCAGCCGCGATCCGCACCGAGCTCCTCGAACGCCGCTACGGGCGCCGTCTTGCGCTCAGGGGCCTCAGCCTCCTTGTGCCGCGTGGCAGCGTGTTTGGCTTTCTCGGACCGAACGGCGCCGGCAAGACGACGGCCGTCAAGCTTTTGTTGGGGCTCGTGCGTGCGACTGGCGGCGAAGGGATGGTGCTGGGCAGGCCGCTCGGCGATCCGGCCGCCAGGCGTCGCATTGGATACCTGCCCGAACTCTTCCGCTATCAGGAGTGGCTGACGGGACGCGAGGTCCTCCTGTCCCACGCGGCGCTCGCGGGTGTGGCCAAGGTGGAGCGCAGCGAGGCCGCCGAACGGGCTCTCGCGACGGTCGGTCTCGCCGAGCACGGCCAGAGGCGCGTCGGCACGTTTTCGAAGGGTATGCAGCAGAGGCTCGGCCTTGCCGTGGCGCTTCTCGGGGAGCCGGAACTCGTCGTGCTGGATGAACCGACGTCGGCCCTCGACCCTGTGGGCCGGCACGATGTGCGCGGGATCATTCATGCCCTCAAGGACAGAGGGGCGACCGTCTTTCTGAACTCCCACCTCCTGACCGAAGTCGAGGCGGTCTGCGACGAGGTGGCGGTGCTCGACCACGGCCAGGTGGTGGCGCAGGGCCGGCTCGACCATCTCCTCGAAGCCAGGGGAGTCGACGTCGAGGTGGAAGGGCTCGAGGTCGAGGACATCGAGCGTCTCGGCGGCCGCTTCAGCCCGCCACGCGACGCCAGCTTCCCGCAGCTCGATCACCGTGACGTGCCGGCGCTGGTGCAGAAGATCGTGGCGATGGGCGGCAGGGTGCATGCGGTCACACCCCGGCGCGCCAGTCTCGAGCAGCGCTTTCTCGACTGGCTGGAGGTGCCCTGATGCTCGAGATCTGTCGCCTCACCATCATCGAGAGCCTTCGCCGACGCCTGACGCTGGCGCTTGTTGGCACGACCCTGCTGCTCGTCGCCGTTACAGGGTGGGCGTTTGCCGAGATCGGCCGCGTGAGTTCGCTGCAGGGAATCGAGCGCTTCTCGCAGTTCTCGATTCTGCTGCTCTTCCTCATGCTGCTCTTTACCGGCATGCTCGCGCTCACGGCCGTGTTCACCGCCGCGGCAGCCGTGGCCGGAGAGCTCGAATCCGGCGTGGCGGCGGCCGTTCTGGCGCGTCCCCTGCGCCGTGGGAGCTACCTCATAGGCAAGTGGCTCGGTCTCGCCGCGGTGGTGGGTGGCTTCGCCCTGCTAGCCGGTGCCGGCGAGCTCTACGTGGTGAGCCGCGTCGCGGCCTACGCACCACCCCAGCCCGTCGCTGCCCTCGCGCTGATCATGGCGCAGGCACTCCTCCTCATGACGCTCAGCATGTCCCTGGCGACGCGGCTGTCGGCAGTCACCTCCGCCATCATCGCGACGTCCGCCTTCTTTCTCGCCTGGATGCTTGGCACCATCGACCAGATGGGCGTCGCGCTCAGGTATCCCACGCTGATGACCGTGGGCGAGATCGGCAAGATCCTGCTGCCGACGAACGCCCTCTGGCAGGCTGCCGAATATTATCTCGAACCATCCAGCCTGCTCGCCATGGCGCGCAGCTTCGGAATCTTCGTACAGAATCCGTTCGTGGCGCTCAGTCCGCAGCCGCCTGCCGTGCTGGTCTGGGCGGGCGTCTGGTGTCTTGGGGTGTTCGGCATTGGCATGTGGGAGCTCGCGCGCCGGCAGATTTGAGCTCTCGCTAGCGCATCATCCCGCGCAGGAGATTCATGAAGAAGTCGTCGAGAAACGCCTCCTTCTCCCTCTTGCGCTGCCATGGCCTGTGCCGAAGCTCGAGATCGAGGTCCAGGGCCCTCCGCCGCACCGGATCGGACAGCACGAGATACGCCTCCTGCAGTTCCAGGAAGCGCTCATGCATCGCCTCACGCCGTGACGCGGGAGCCGCATCCGGGTGGCTGGCCTTCGCCTTCTGGCGATAGGCTCTGCGTATCTCGTCATCGCTCGCTCCTCGGCGTAAGCCGAGGGTAGACAGCAGTAACATTTTCACGAAGACATGAGTAGACAACAGTGTATTGCTCTGCCTGACCGACACTGGTAATATTCGGGTATGGAAGACAAGCTTCTGACGCTGCGCGAGTCCGCAAACCTGCTCGGCGTGAGCACGAAGTCGCTGCAGCGCTGGGACAAGGACGGCACT
>JAJYNV010000091.1 GCA_021786135.1 Bacillota bacterium | reverse complement strand
GACGGGCCACGCCGAAGCGGCGGCCGACCTCTGCGCAGAGAAGCTCGCAATCTTCGTACTTCCCGTCAGCCGAAGCGCCCGCGGCGCCGTGGTCGCGAAGATCGCGGGCACAGGGGGCGGGCGGCCGCGGGCGCTCACGGCGCATGTCGACACACTTGCCGCCATCGTCGCCGAAATCATGCCCGACGGACGCCTGCGCTTGAGCCCAGTGGGCGGACTGCCCGCTCTGTCCTGCGATGGCGCCTACGTCGAGGTCTGGACCACGTCCGGGCCCGTCACCGGCACGATCCTGCCCGATCTGGCCTCGACCCACGTCTTCGGTCCCCGTTACGAGGAGCAGAAGCGCTCCTGGCACGAGATGCGCCTGCGCCTCGACATGAACGTCGGGAGCCGCGCGGACGTGCTCGCCGCGGGCATCTCCCCCGGAGACTTCGTAGTGCTCGATCCCCGCGCGCAGCTGACCGCGGGCGGCTTCGTCAAGTCGCGCTTCCTCGACGACAAGGCGTGCGCAGCAGCCCTGCTGGCCGCGGCGCGCGAGGTGGCGCAAGGTCCGGCGCCGCGGCACACGACCTACCTCCACTTCAGCGTCTACGAGGAGGTTGGCCAGGGAGCCCCCGCCGGCATCCCCGACGACGTCGACGAGATCATCGCCGTCGACATGGCCGCGGTCGGGGCCGGGCAGGCATCCGACGAGCACCACGTCACGATCTGCGCCAAGGACAGCGGCGGTCCCTACGACTTCAGCGTCCGCCAGCGCCTCTGCGCTCTGGCCCAGGCCGAGGGCGTGCCCTTTGTCCAGGACATCTATCCCTACTACTCCTCTGACGCGACAGCCGCCGCGCACAGCGGCCGCGACATGCGGATCGGACTCTTCGGCCCGGGCGTCGACGCGAGCCACACGCACGAGCGCACCCACGAGGACGCCCTGCTCGCGACAGCCCGCCTGGCGCTGGCGTACCTGCGCGAAGCCTGATGTAGTAGCCGAGCCGGGGCCACTCCCTGCAGGGACGGCCCCGGCTCATGTATTTCCGGCCTCGGAGCCGTCGACTAGGCGAACTGGATGCGAGGATCGGCCAACGCGTAGAGCATGTCGGCGATGAGACTTCCCACGGCCGTGACCGCCGCGATGACCAGCACGAGGTAGCCCGCGACGCCGAACTGCAGGCCGCTGATCGCGCCGACCAGCCCGCTGCCGAGGCCCATCATGCTGAAGACGATCTCGATCGCCACGACGTTGTTGAACATCGTCGGCAGCGACATGCCCACCACCGTGATCACGGGGAGGGCGGCCGGCCGCAGGGCATGCCGCCGGAGCACCTCCCGCTCGCCCAGCCCCTTGGCGCGCGCCGTGCGCACGTAGTCCGAGCGCAGGGCGTCCTCGATCGCGGCGCGGAACAGCGTCGACCAGCTCGCGATCGTCGCGAGCGCCAGCGTCAGCACCGGCAGGATCATCCGCAGCCACCAACTGGCTGCGCTCTGGCCGGCAGGCAACGGACCCGTGGCAGGCAGAAGGAGAAACCAGTCGGCGAAGATCCAGACGAGCATCAGCCCCACCCAGAACGACGGCAAGGTGTAGAGCACATACGCCGCGATGCCGAGCGCGCGGTCGAGAAGGCTGCCGCGCAGGCGGGCCTGGAGGCTTGCGATGCTCAAGGAGCTCATGAGGGCCACCCCGCCCCCGAGCGCGAGCAGCTCGAGGGTGGGCACCGCGATCGCGGTCACCTGCCGCAGCTCGCCGGGCGCGAGCAGCAGCCCGATCCAGCGCAGATACTGCAGCGGCAGTGGCAGATCGACGCCGAGCAGGCGCGTCAGCACCCGCACGCGCGCAGGCGTCGCCTCCCGTCCCAGCATTTCGAGAGGCAGGCTCCCCGGCAGCGTGTGCAGGAGGATGAATGTCAGGAGACTCACGGCCAGGAGCGTAAGCACCACCTGCACCGCGCGTCCCAGGAGATAGCGCAGCAGGCCGTTCATGACGCGGCCCCCCGCCAGCTGTGCATCTCCACCTGGGGATTGAACGCGGCGCGCAGCGCCTCGCCCATCAGGTAGACCGACACCACGAGCAAGGCAAAGAGGGCGCCTGGCAGCACGATCAGCCACCACTGACCGGAGAGCAGGGCGTCCTGATTCGCGTTGATCATCGTGGCCCAGTTCCAGGGCGGTCCGAGGCCTGCCCCGACGAACGACGTGATGGCGATGACCAGCACCGCGCTTGTGAACTGGGTCGTGAACGTCGCGACGAGCGCGTCGAAGAGGTTCGGCAGAACGTGCCGGGCGATCACGCGGGAGCGGCTCGCGCCCTCCGCTCGCGCCGCCTCTATGAACGGGGCGGCGCGCATGCCGAGCGTCTCCGCCCGCACCAGGCGCGCCGTCAGCGGCCACGCCGTCAGAACGAACATCAGCACGAGCAGGCCCGTACTGATGCCGAAGATGCTCTCGGTCAGCAGGATGGCCACCACCTGCGGCACGCCGAGCACGCCATCCGCAAGGCGCATCGTCACGCTGTCCGCGATGCGCCCGCCGAAGCCCCCTGCGATGCCGAGGGCCGTGCCGAGCCATGTCGCCCCGAGCGCGGCCAGGAGACCGGACCAGATCGGCACCTGACCGCCGATCATGAGGCGCCCGAGCTCGTTTTCGCCCAGGACGTCCGTGCCGAGCGGAAAGGTGGCGCTCGGCGGCAGGAGAGACATCGCGACATTGATGGTGTTGACGTCCTTGTGATAGAAGGCGGGTCCCAGGAACGCAAAGGCAACCAGCAGGGCGAAGAGCGTGAACCCGCTCCAGAAGAGCGGGTGGTGCAGGAGGCGCCGCCAGGGGGCGGCGCCTGGCAGCCTCGGAGTCGCCTCGGCCCCGATGACCGGCCGGGGGCGCACGAGCAAGCGGACCACCTCCCTTGTGCCGCCGCAACGCAGGTCCTGCGCCGGGCATGGCTCAGATTTCCTATGCCTTCTCGGCCAGCTGGCGAGGGACCTGCCGCAGGCCGTGCACGAGCTGAAGCTGGCAATGGCGCGCCCCGGAGCCGTCGTCTCTCCCCGCGTGGCTACCCGGACCCCAAAGCGAAAGCCCGCGAGGCGCCGCCCAGCCGGGCAGCGCCTCACGTGCCTTTTGGGCATGTCAGAGCAGGTTCCGCACAGCCGCGAGGGCCCGGTCATAGTCCGGCAGGCTGGTGAACTCCGGCACGTACTCGACGTAGCGCACGATGCCGTCGGCGTCGCAGATGAAGACCGAACGCGCGAGAAGGCCCATCTCCTCGATGTGCACACCGAAGTGGTCACCGAAACTGCGATCGTACAGGTCGGACAGCACGGTCATGTTCTGCGCGTCCGCCGCGCCGCACCAGCGCCCCTGCGCGAACGGCGTGTCGGCGCTCACCGTATAGACCGCGACCTCGTCGCCGAACCTGCCGGCTTCCTCATTGAAGCGTTTGCCCTGGAGGTCGCATACGGGCGTATCGAGCGAGGGCACGACGGAGAAGATGCGCACCTTGCGCGGCGTGTCGGCAAGCTGCACCACCTGGAACGCGCGATCGAGCAGCGTGAAGTCCGGCAGCTTGTCACCCGGCTGTAGCCTCGGTCCGACCAAGGTGAGCGGGTTGCCCTTGAAGGTGTGCTCTCCCTTTCGTACGATGGCCAAGCAGATCCCTCCTCAGATCGAACATGGCGCAGGGCGGACCTTTCCGCCTGCCGGAAACGGAGGTCATGTTGTCCTACTTGCAGGAGGTCCTCCTTTACTGGGACCCCGAGGACGCGAACTGCCGTGTCGCGCGGGAGTTCCTCGCGCAGCACGGCATCGCCGCGATCGAACGCGATGTCCGCCAGGACCCCGCACTTCAGACCGACCTGCACGACATGGGCAGCCATGCGCTGCCCACCATCGTCGTCAACGGCGTCGCCCTGTCCGGCTATGACCCAAAGCTCCTCGCCGAGGTGCTCGGTCTCTAGCCGAGGCTCAAAGCCACCAGGTCGCCGATCTCCCCCTCCACGGGGAAGCGCTGCTCGTCCGCCTTGCGGAAGAGCACCCGCTCGCCGAAGGCTATTTCGAAGATGCCCCCGTGCGAGGGCTGCAGCGTTATAGCCTGCAGCTGCTCACCAAAACGCGTCGCCAATTCTTCCGCCACCCGGGCGGCATGCGTCGCGTAGCCTCAAGAAGTGCAAAACGTGACGCGCACGTGCGACTCTGCCATGGTCTCCCACCTCCGCAGGCATGGTCTTCCTCCATGATAGCGAAGAGCCGCATCGTGTCCAGGCTAGCCGCGCGTCACCTTCACAACGCGCGTGTCGAGCAGCATGTCATGCAGCGCGAGCCGGTCTCTCGCCACCAGGGCGACGAGGAATCCGCCGCAGAGCAGTGCCAGTTCGACGACATAGAGGAACGGGCGCAGCACCACCTGCCATGGCCGCAACCCGCTGCGGCCATCCCGCTGCCCCACTACGCGCAGGCGCAGAAGGATCTTGCCCGGCGTGCGCCCACGGAAGACCACGAGCGAGCCGATGGTGTAGGCAATTCCCAGAGCGGCCCACATCAAGAGCGGCCAACCGAGCAGGTGGCCGATCAGCGCTACGAGCAGGAGGTCGACGAGAAACGCGAAGAACCGCTCCCGGAACCGGGCCGTTCTCATGCCGTCCCCTCCTCGGCCAGGATCGACTGGTAGAGTTCAGGAGCAATGTTGCGCCCACTCACGACCACCGCCGTCTCCCCGGCGGGCGCAATCCCTTCGAGCAAAGCCGCCACGCCCACCGCACCGGACCCTTCGGCCACAATCCGCTGCGTGCGGAATAGATAGCGCATCGCCCGGCGCACCGCGGCCTCGCTGACCTCAAACACCCCATCGAGGTGGCTGAGCGCCAGCTCGACCATCTCGTCCGTCGTGTCGCCGTGCAGTCCGTCCGCGATCGACGGGCCGTATGTCACTGCAACATGGCGTCCCGCCTTGTAGGATGCCACAAGAGGCGCCGAGGCCTCCGTCTGCACGCCATACACGCGGACGTCCGGCATGAGCGCCTTGAGGGCGATCGCCGACCCCACCGACAGACCGCCGCCACCGGCCGGGATCAGCACCTGCCGGAGCGACGGCCGCTCGAGCGCGATCTCGAGCCCGACGGTCCCCTGACCGGCAATGACGCCAGGATCCATGAACGGGTGGATCAGGGTGCGGCCCGTCTCCTCGGCCACAGCCGGCCACGCCGCCTCTGCCTCGTCATAGTCCCGACCGATCAGGCGCACCTCGGCGCCAAGCTGCCGCACCGCTTCCACCTTGACGCGCGATGCGGTCTCGGGCATGACGATCAGCGCGGAGGCACCGGCCTCCTGCGCCGCCAGGGCCACGCCCTGGGCGTGGTTGCCTGCGGAAACGGCCAGGACGCCTCGCCTCAGGCTCTCGCCGTCCAGCAGACGCACCGCGTTCATAGCGCCTCGGACCTTGAAGGATCCGGTGCGCTGCCAGCATTCGAGCTTGAGCCAAACGGGTGCTCCGTGGCTGCCGGCAAGGCCGGGCTCGGGCAGAAGCGGCGTCGCCCATACGGCGCCAGCGATGCGCTGACGCGCCGCGACCACATCACCGGGAAGGATACGCAAGCCCTGCACCTCCGGCCCCTCTACGATACGGTGCCTTGCATTCGCGGCGGTGCGCGCGGATCCCTCTCCACCGCGCGGCAGGAGGCGCGGCATGGCCGGATGAATAGGAAGAACGAGGTAGCCAGAGGAGGGGATCCGCAAGAGTTGGAGCCTGACGTCCGGCTTAGCGATGTCCTCGCCGCGCAGGCGAGGCTCGCGCGCTATCTGGTACCGACACCGCTTCAGCCTTCAGTGGCCGCCCGCGAGGTCGTCGGCGGCGATGTTCTTTTGAAGCTCGAGATGTTCCAACCGATCCGCGTCTTCAAGATCCGCGGTGCGCTCAACCGCATCCTGCATCTGCGCGAGGAGGGCCACACCGGAGGCGTCGTCACCGCATC
>JAJYNV010000291.1 GCA_021786135.1 Bacillota bacterium | reverse complement strand
CTGGCTGGCAGGACTGATGGTCATGGCGCTCTTCGTGGACCTCTTCTTCGTCGCATCGGACTACGTCACGATCGCCTGGGACAACATCCCGAAGGATCGCCAGGTCCTGGACCTCATCCTGCCCGGCGGCCCCTACCAGATGACCTTCTGGTTCGAGTGGGTCATCGGCGGGCTGATCCCCTTCATCATCCTGGCGTCCTCGAAACTGCGCGCGAAGGCGGGCAACCTGGCCCTGGCGGCCGCGCTCATCCTGATGGGCGTCTACGCCTTCCGCATCGAGCTCGTCATACCCGCGTTCGTCAACCCCCTGATCCAGCTGCCGCCAGGCACGTCCCTCGGCGCGGTCTCGGCGAGCGGGACCTTCCAGCTTGTCGGCCACTACAGCCCGACCTGGGTCGAGTACCTCATCACCGTGGGCCTCTTCGCCTTCACTGCCCTCGCGATCATGATCGGCTATCGCCGCCTGCGTCTCGGCCGGACCATCGAGGAGGCAGCAGAGCATGTCGCGGACTGATCCCGTCACCCGGAGCCTGACGCCATACGCCGCCGCCTCCGCGGCGGCTTCGGCCCTGGCCGCCTTCTGGGGCGAACCCGAGATGAAGGCCTTGCGGCTCTGGCGCAGCGAGGCGCTGCAGGGTGATCTTGCGCTCGTGGCTGATGCCTTGGGTCGCGGCGCGGAGCTTCTGGACCCGCTGCGTGCGGCGCTCGGAGCGCCCCATCGCGTGCTTGCGGAGGAGTATGAGCGGCTCTTTGTCGGCCCCGGCACGGTGCCCTGTCCTCCTTATGAGGCGCTCTGGCGCAAGGACAGGCCGAAGCTCGAGGAAGGAACCGTCTTCGGCGCCGTCACCGGCAGGGTGGCGGACCTCTACGACGATATCGGCGTGCAGATGCGCGCAGAGCTGCGCGAACTCCCCGACCACGTCTCGGCTGAGTGGGAAGCCGTGGCCCATGGCCTTCAGGCAGGTGAGACGCAGCGGGCGGCGGCGCAGGAACTTATAGCAGAGCACCTCGCGGTTTGGCTGCCTCCGCTCTGCGCCAAGGTGCGCGATTCCAGCCAGCTGCCCTTCTACGGGTTGGTCGCGGGGCTGACCGAGGCCTGGCTTCCTGCCCTCCTGAACGTCCTGGGCCCGGACGACCTTTGAACCGCCAGGGGAGTGGACTCTGCTATGCCCCAGATTGAAATCGGCATCGATCCAGCGCTGCCGAGCGATCTCGTCGGCGACTTGCGCCGACATCTCGCAGAGCGGTGGCCGGATCTCTCGTTCACCCCCCTGAGGCTTCCTGCCCCTCGTCGCGACGCGCGCGACGGCCCGGTGCTCCTTGTGCTGCAACCCGGCACGGCCCCACCTCCCGCGGATCCGGGCGAACGGGCGGGGGTCCTCTGGGACAGGACAGCCGATGCGACGGGGAGGGGGCCCCTATTCCGCCAGCTGGACCTTGAGATCGCTCGCGTCACAGGGGCGCGGCACGGCCGTCCGCCTGAGCGGGAGGTCTCACCGCCGCCGCAGGAGATGACAAGGCGCGCTCTTTTGCAGATTCCGCTACCACTCGGCCGGCCGCTGCCGGACGTGCCCTGGGTCGAGGCCGGGCTCTGCCTCCACGCCCAGGGCTGCGACAAGTGCGCCACTGCCTGCCCTCAAGACGCGATCGGCTTCGCCGGGACAGGCGCGTTCATCGATGCCGGGCGCTGCACAGGATGCGGCGCCTGCGTCGCGGCCTGCCCGACTGGTGCGGTCGCGAGCGCCTACCTGGGCGACCGGCAGTGGCGATCGGCGCTCGAGGCTTTGGCAGCGGCGCCAGGCGACGTGGCGCTCCGCTTGCAGTGTCGGGAGACAACGTCGCAAGTCCCGCTGGGCCATGTTGCCCTGCCGGTGGGCTGCATAGGCGAGGTGGGCTGGTACACCCTTCTGACCTGCCTCGCCGAGACAGGACGGCTGCCTGAACTTGTCTGCCCGCAGGGTGACTGTCCCCTGCGGGGAGAGGCCGAAGCAGCGCTTGCCCGTCTTGCGCTCCTGCGCACGGCCATCAAAGGCGGGATCGAAGCTCTGCCACCGGTACAGGTGCCCGACGTGCCCAGAGCCCCGCGGCAGGCCGAGGTCGCGGCGGCGCTGCGGCAGATCGAGGGCGCCCTGGCGGAAGAGGCGAGGCGGGCGACCTGGCCCCAGCTCGGTTGGACGCCACGGATCGAGGGCCCTTGCACGCTTTGCAGCGGCTGCGTCAACACCTGCCCCACTCAGGTCTTCAGCATCGACGAGCACGCAGGCGCGACCGCGCTGCGCGCCGACGCTGGGCTCTGCACCGGCTGCGGCGCCTGCGCGCGGATCTGCCCGGAAGAGGTGCTCGACATCTCCCCGACGATCCTTTCCGAGCTTATGGGACCGCGGGATGTGTTCACGGCCCAGAAGGCACTCTGCAAGGGATGCGGCATGCCCTACGAGGCGCCCACCTTCGTCGCGGCACTGCGCCAGCGCATGGCGGCGGCGGGCTTTGGCGGCGTGCTCGTCGACCGCCTGGACTACTGTTCCGAGTGCCGCGCCACCCTTCCAGCCCAGCCAGCACAGGAACCTGGAAGGAACGGCTAAGGGGACAATGCGGCCTGCGCTGCGCGATAAGGATGCGGGGCTTGGTCCGGGCCGCTCCAGCCGTACGATGCATACGCGCCAGCCGCCGCGGCCAGGGTTGATCGGTGACAGGGACGGAGTGGCCTCTGTGCACGTCGTCATCCGGGAAACGGACAAAGAGGGACCGCTTCCTTCCCGGGACGCGGTCCCTCTTTGTCCAAGGATCAGCTGGCCGCCAGCTGGCAGTGTTGCCGTGGCGCCACGCCAGCTTCCCCAGCCAGCGGCGGGTGGCTGGGGACACGCCAAAGGTAGCCCGGCGGGTTTGCTGCATGTCGTGCAGCCGGCCAGCACGAGACCTGCGGCTGGGGTGAGGCCGGGGCGCGGCAGGAGGCGGCCCTGCATGGCGATGCAGTGCAAACTCTCCACAGACAACCAGGGAGTTGGCTATACTGGTTCCTGAGGTGGCAAGGAGTGGCAAGTGCGGGGGTCCTGCAGATAGCGGAGACCGTCGACCAACAAACATCGACGGACCAGGAACTCCTCCGCCGCCGTCTGGAGCGGTTGTCATGAACAGACTTGCGGCCATTTCTCTCGTGGCGTTGACCGCTTTGAGCATTGCCGGATGTGGCCGGAATGCCGTGTCTGGGAAGGCAAAGCCGCATCCTGGACCAGGATCAGCCAAGCAGCAAACCGCCAAAACAGCTGCGTTTCCAGACCCGGCGTCCCGACTTTGCATGGCTGCTCTGAAACCTTTGGGCGTCTCCGTGAAGGGCCTCTACTGGCCAGACTCCGGCATGTACGGCCCCATTTACAGGCGGGTCACGTTGCCAAATGCATTTAGGGGCGGTCCTGAAGCGGAGGAAGGTCGCCAGTCCCCTCTCCAGGCTGCCTACGAAAATTTCCTCTCGTCCGCGGTCGGGTACCCGCTTGCCTCATACCTTGGCCACACCGTCAGGGAAGTCGAGCTGTCAGGTGGTCCCGATGGCATTTCCGGTTACGTCTGCCTTGAAGACAAAGGCAGGGTCATAGGCGTCTGGGGCCAGCAAAATGACTACACCGCAGAGCCCGAGTTCCTCGTCACAGCCAGGGATCAAACCTTTCAGAGCTTGGCAGGCACCGACTTTCTGTCCTGGCTGATCAAGAACGGCTACTACAGCTCTCACGCTCTGCCCAACAGCAGCAGCTTCACGGCGGAGCAGGCACTGGAAAACTCATTTGCAGTCATGAATGATCCGTCGCTCTCCCAGAGCCAAAGGACAAGGCTTCTCGGCACATATTACGCAACTCTGCAGCAGGGCATGATGCCGCCGCCACTCGCCGCCTTGGTTCCAATCCAGATCAGTTATCAGCCACCGCTCCCGGGCACGAACGTAAACCTGAAGACGCAGCGGGAGTTCGCTGTGATGCTCTGGCCACATTGGCGCACTTTCCCGCCGCCGACGAACTACATGGCTGGCGACGGTTGGCAGGGCATGTTCTACACGATGGTTCGCCCAGCAGGAACATCCGTGTGGAAAATCGGCAGCACAGGAACTGGCCCCTGATCGGCTGCACGCAACCGACCGGACCTGCCGGTCAAAGTGCGCGGACGGACCGCCCCCTTGGCGGGAGGCGGTCCTTCTTCTCCGAGTCTCAGCTGGCCGCCATCTGATCTGCATCGCTACTGTGGCGTCGCGCGAGCATCCCCAGCCATCCCACGACCACCATGTCGACGAGGATGACGGCCACGATGGCCATGAGACCGAGCGGGTAGGTGCCGGTGGCCCCTGCGATGTAGCCCATGAGAGGCGGCAGGGCGAATCCGCCGAAGGCGCCGAGACCGCCAACCCAGCCGGAAGCTCCGCCGACGGCCTGTGGCACGTAACGCGGCACGAGTTTGAAGACGACGGCGTTCTGGAGGCCGATGCCGATGGCCAGGATCACTTCGCCGATCACGGCGAACGTCACGCTCGGGGCCAGGGCCATGACGAGAGCCCCGACCAGCATGAGCGTGAGGTTGCCCATCAGGGCGAAGCGCACCGAGACACGGTCTGCGAGCAGCCCGCCCGGTACCCGGACGAGCGACGCGAGCAGGGAGAAGGTGAGGGTGAGGATGCCGCCGGTGGTCAGGGCCTCCTTGTAGGCGACGTGCCAGAGCGACGGCAGCCAGGTGGTGAGGGCCAAGAAGCCGCCGAAGGAGAGGAAGTAGAGGAGGACGAGAGCCCAGGTTTCCGGCACCCGGGCCGCCTCCCGCAGCCCTTGCCAGGTAGAGCCGGCCGGCACCATGTCCTGGCCGAGACGCCGCATCGTCGCCTTGATCTCACCTTCCGGGGCACCCTGACGCCTCAGCTGGAACCAGGGCGCGTCCTTGATCGCGAGGGCGTAGACGACCGTGATCACGAGCAGCAGTCCGAACCAGATGCTGTACGCGGACAGGAGCCCGAGCCCGCCTACCGCCAGCGGCAGCAGCCAGGACGAGAGACCGGGCGCGGCGTTGCCGAGGCCCGCGTAGATGCCGAGCGGGCCGCCCTGTCTCTTGCGGGGGAACCAGTAGGACACCTGCGCGATGCCGACGGAAAACGAGGCGATGCCGGATCCGATCAGCATGCCGAGGACCAGCAGAACGGGGTAGAGACCGGCCATGTGGCTTGGGTAGTCGGCATGCAGGAGCAGGAGGAGAAGCGCGATGCCGAGCAGCGTGATGCCGAGGAGAATGAGGAAGGGACGCTTGCCGCCACGGCTGTCCACCCAGGCACCGAACGGAATGCGCAGGAGCGACCCCGTAAGGTTCGGGATGCCGGAGAGCAGGCCCGCGGCGGCGGGGGTGAGGCCGAGCAGCAGAGTGAACTTGGGCACCAGCGGTCCGAAGATCGCGACGCCCGCGAAGCCGCCGAAGAAGCCGAGTGTCGCGATCCAGAGCGCCTGGTTCATGGAGCCGGTGACATGGTACTTCCCTTGATCGGTGGGCACGATCCGACCTCCTCCAAGGCAGTTGCCGACGGGCCCGTCGGCATGTCACCCCTGATGTAGCCTTCGGCCGCAGGTCCGTCGTGTGCCCTGCATCACCAAAAGCGGTCGGTCCCGGCAGGTAGGGTCACTTGGCTGGACCATTTGTCATATGTGAACGCTCCCAGTCGGAGCGACTACTGTCTGACATGCCGGAAACATTGGACCGGTTATACGTGGACCGGACTTCCTGTGCGGCCGCGCAACGCACCTCGGGCTGTGACATCGACGAGGCGCACGGGATATCCGCGACTGCTCAAGGCAAAGACCGCCGCATGTATATTAAGGGGATAAAATGGCACTCGGCGCAGATTTCGCCGGTCAGCCGCCTTGAACCCTTCTTTAGGTAGTAAGTTCGGCCGTGCTGCGCCGTAATGACGAAAGTTCAGTCCTGTTGGGCGCAGTATCGCTTTGAGA
>JAJYNV010000344.1 GCA_021786135.1 Bacillota bacterium | reverse complement strand
GAGCCGACGGTGGCTTCTCGCCGCCGTGGTCGCCCAACTACAGCAGCATCGACGCCACTTGCTTCCAACTCGCGCAAGCGGAACAGGCCGGTCTCCGTCCCAACCAACCGGAGTTGTCTTCGGTCATCGCATTTCTGGTCAGACGGCAGTCCAGTGATGGATCTTGGGAAGAAGACCTTGCGCAAGCGGCCCTCGCACCGCAGTGGGCGAAGCCGGGACAATCCATGGCCCAGGCCTATCTGACAGCAAACGCGGGCTTCTGGGTCATGCGAGGCGGAATCCAGAACTCTGCGGGACGGGCCGTGAACTTTCTTAGAGACAGACTCGATTCAGATAAAGCAATACCGTCCTTCCTACATACCAGCTGGTTGGCGGCAGCTCTGTTCTGGGGAATGGAAGATCGAGCATCGGCAGAGAAGTTGATGAAGTATCTCCTCCTACGTGTCGCCGACATGTCGGCAAGCGGTCTGGCCTGGATGGTCGTTAGTCTTCTAGTCAGCGGGGTCGCGCCCGACCACGAGTTGATCGTCGCAGCGCGGAGCATGCTGCTGCTACACCAGCGAAGCGATGGGGCCTTCCCCAGTGAAGACGGTCCGGCCCACGATGCCTATTCCACGCTGGAGGCTGTGCATGCACTTGTCGGATAACCGCAGTAGCGATCCCATCCCGGACCGCCACTCATGGCGCCACCCCATAGACTGCCGCTCCTTGTTCCACCTTGGAAAGTGAAACGCCGGCCCAAGCCACGGGACGGCATCCGAACCATCGCGGTGCATTACGTGGGAGGGGCGTCCTTCACGGGCCGTTCGGTCCTAGAGGTCACGACCGGGGACGTCGAGACACACGGACCTTCGCGGCCACGCTTGTTCCAAGTTTGGACTGGCGGCATTCTGCATCCCAAGTCATCATGACTAGGGCGTGTCCGCTCCTCTTCGGGAGAACCTGGACGAATCGAGCTCTATGCCTGGCTGGGGTGATGAAGTGCAGCCCGAACGCCTAATGACTCAGCGCACCCGCATCGAGCCCATCTCTTTGGATCAAGTAGACGTCGCTTATCAGGCGCTCTCTGATCCGCACGTGTACACTTTCATCCCAGAGGATCCCCCGCCAAACGCAGACACCCTGCGCAGGAAGTGGACTCGATACCTCGATGGTCCCGGCAACGCTAGCGACGAACAGTGGCTCAATTGGACGGTGTGGCTACAGAGCACGGATGAGGTCATCGGCGCTCTGCAGGCGACGGTCTTCGCGAACGAGCACCGGGCGGACATCGCTTACTTGTTCGCCGCGAAACATTGGGGACAAGGACTCGCATCCGAGGCCGTCGACGCCATGTGCGCATGGCTGTGCGCTGTCTGCGACGTTGCCGTGGTCGAAGCGCAGGTGGACACTCGCAACGAGGCTTCGTATCGACTTCTGGAGCGGCTTGGATTTGAGCGTATCCGTCTCACGCCGGCTGCTGACGTGTTCAAAGGCACGGTCAGCGACGAGTACCTCTACCGAAAGGTAGGCTCCTAATCTGACCGACGTCGATCTCGTGCTGGTGTGCGCACGGTTGATCCGGTACCTCTCGTGCAAGGCGAAAGCCTCGAGGGCCGGAAACCGGTCTTCGAGCACCTACTCGTCTTCTCGCTCAGCTACTGCTCCAATTGGCGGCATATCGGCGGAGCCGATCAGAAGGGGGAATGGAGCAGAGCCACACCCTCTCCTCGCGCGGCCTCGGCAAGCCGCACGTCCTTCGTGGCCAGGCCCAGGCCCCGCCTTGCAGCCAGTACTACGTAGGTCGCGTCGTAGGCGCTGAGGCGGTACCGCCGCGCGACGTCGAACAAAGCCGCGGCCTGATCCAGCGGCAGATCCCAGTCCTCCTCAATCGGCAGACCGCGCAGCAGTTCGAGGAACCGCGCGGAGCCCGCAGGTTCTATGCGACCGCGACGTTCGGCGACGAGAAGCACGTTCACGACTTCAAGGGCCCAAAGCCCGGGTACTATGGCACGTTCCGTCCGCAAACGGTCCAGGGCCGCATCCGTGACATGGTCTGCCTCGTCCGCGAAGCACCAGCCCATGGTCACAGACGCATCGAGAACGAATGCCACTAGCGGCGCCCCTCCTCGATGGCCGTCTTGAGATCCATGCCCAGGGTGTGCCGCTCGCGGAATGTGCGCAGATCGGCGATCGTCGCCTCAACGGTGCTGGACCGGGCCCTGGGTGGAGCGCACAGCACTGCTGCGGGCTGGCCGTTGCGCGTGATCACGATGGACTCGCCCTGCGCGACCTTGTCGAGTAGCTCCGCCAGGCGGGCCTTCGCCTGATACGATCCCACCTCTTCCATTGGAGTCGCCTCCCTAGTCCTAGACTAGTCTTGACTTTCTCGAGATGCAATCGGAACAGCGTCATGCCGCGCCCCGACGACCTCCTGATGGTATGTCAGGAGGTCCTATAGAGGTTCAGCAGGGTTGCGCGTCTTCGCACTCCGGTGTCGTTACGAGAACCCGGAGCGCAGCCGGCACATGGATAGCTTGTTTGATAACCCCGCTTTGGTGCGACACTCGCCGTGCCATGGTTCGTTTCTGCTGGCACAATCAAGCTTGCCATCCGGGAGTCGCCGGCCGGCAGATCCTACGCTTCTACGGCTTCGACTACAGCTGAAGCACCCGACTCCACCGGTCATGGCGAAGGCGGTCAGGCAGCATGCAATCAAGCCGCCACCATCTGTTTTCCTCGTCGCCTGCGAGCGCGTAGAGGGCCATCAAGCCAAGTGCGACGGCGGCGCCAAAAGCGTTATGGTACTGGATGGAACCTGTGCGAAAGGCGGCCCGGGGATCGCGCTCCGTGGCTGCACTCTCAGCAGGAAACCGAAGAGCACCGCGATCTGCGCGATGGCCATCCAGGTGTCGGCCGGTCGCAGTGCGTCCAGAAGCGGGGACAGGTAGCCGAGCAGGAGCAGGGCAGGCCCGCATAAACCTTTAGCGAAACTCTCTCGCGGCTGCGTCAGGCGCGCACGAAGAGCCACGCTCCAAACAGTGCGACCCATGGCGATAGAAGAGATCCTGCGGCAGGAATGAGATGGCGAAGAGGAGTGCCAATCCGTAGGACATGCTGGAGCGATTAGTGTCGAACTCCCAATCTCCTGCACGCACGCGTCGGATCAGGGTAGGCCGCCTCGCGCTTGCCACCCTCATAGCGGCATTCCTGCTCTGGGTGGCCCTCCTGCCTGCACCGCCGCTACCCCACGCTGTCCACGATGTGCTCAAGGCCGTCTTAGGGCATCGCGCCCAGGGCAGCGCATCTTCGCCGGCTTGGCTTGCCACCCTCCTGCGCAAGGCACCGGAAGCTTTTCTCTACTTTCTGATTGCCTTGCTGCTCCTGCCTCGCGGGCCGTGGCGCATCCGGACCTTCCTGGGCGTAAGCGCCTACGGCCTCGCGCTTGAACTTCTCCGCCCCCTGCACGGCCGTGCCTTCGAGGGGCTCGACGTGGGTTATGAGGCCGTCGCCGCGCTGGTCGGCGCGTACTTGCCCTCCTGGTTCAGGCGGCACACCGCAACAAGGAGCGACCGATCGGCATGAGAAGCCAGCGCCTGGCCATACAGTCCCATGCCTCGACGCCGGCATGAGCAACCGTCGCCGCCGCGTCGCACGGGGAGCCTTCTCGACTGCCACGATGACCCTCGCCTCGAATCTCACCGGCTTCGTCCGCCAGCTCGCCTTCGCCTGGGTCTACGGCGCCGGTCGCTCGATGGACGCCTTCCTCGTGGCGTCCGTGCTGTCCCAGATGGTCTTCGGATCCATCGACTCCGCCATCTCAGCCACTCTGATCCCGGTCTACACCGAGCTCCGCCAGCATTCCGAGGCGGAAGCGGACCGCTTCCTGCGGGCCGTGAGCGGGCTGGTCGCGGTCTTCACGGTGCTTGCGGGCCTCCTCTTCTATCTCTGTGCGCCGCTTCTCGTGCATCTCTTAGCTCCCGGCTTCGGCAAACAGGAGGCCGCCCTCGCCGGTTTCCTGCTCCGCGTCATGATGCCCTCGCTTCTCTTTATGGGCCTCTCGTCGGTCTCGGTCGGATTCCTGCAAACCAAGGGCGTGTTCGGTCAGCCCGCCGCCATGTACATCCCGCGCAACATCGCCTTGATCGTGCTCGCCGCCTGGCTCGGCCACCGTTACGGCATTGCGGTCTTGGCCTGGGGCTCGCTCCTCGGCGCCGTCCTCCAGCTCTACGTCGTCCTGCGTCCAATGCGCCAACTTGGCACGTCCCTGCGCCTGGGCTGGCTCCCGCGCCATGCTGGCATCGGCATGATGCTGCGCCGCCTGCCCGGCGTATTCGTCAACTTCTTTATGTATTCGGCAGCTCTGGTCGTCGACCGCATCCTGGCCTCAGGGCTTCCGGCCGGCATGATCTCCGCCCTCAACTACTCGCAGCTCCTGATCAACTTTCCACTGAACGTCTTCACGAGTCTCGCCATCGCACTCTTCCCGACCCTCTCCGAGCTCGCGGTAGGCGAACGTGGTCTCTCACTTTCGCGGGCGGTGCGCCTGCCGCTCCGCCTAACGGCCTTTTTCGTCGCCCCCATCACCTTCTACAGCATCTTCCTGCGTGTGCCCCTCGTCGCGGTCGTCTACCGCCACGGCGCCTTCGGTCAGGAAGCCCTGCGCGATACGGCGTTCGCCATGCTCTTCTTCGCCCTCGGCATGGGCTCGATGGCGATGAACGGCATCCTCGGCCGCACCATTTTCGCCCTCGGCGAGACCCGCGTCCTGTTCCGTACCGCCTTCTGGAGCGTCGGCACGACGATCGTCACCGACCTCATCCTCGTCCACCCTCTGGCGCAGGGCGGGCTCGCCCTCGGCACGACGCTCGGCTCCTGGGCAGGCACCCTTGTCCTCCTACGCTTTCTGTCGCGTCAGCTAGAAGGATTCCGTGTGGGTCCGATCGTCTCAGACGTCCTCTGGTCTTCCGCCCTTTCCCTCATCGCGTACGGCGCGACCTACCTCGCCTACCTTCGCTGGCGTGGTCCGATCCTACCACACGGCCTCGTCCATCTTGCGCTGCTGCTCATCGCCACCTTCTTCGTGGGCTCCCTCCTGTACCTCTCCCTGCAGCGCCTCATCGGCCCGATGCGCGGCAACCTGCGGCGGGCGCTGCGCGAGGGCAGACGGGCATTCGAGTCTTGATCTGACGTGGAGTTCGCCCGCCCCCGATTAGGATCCGCACCCTGCGAGCTGGAAACTGGGAGGTGCGCTGCCAGAGTGGAGACTCCAGATCCGCGCATACATCGAGATCTTCGGGCCTCCTTCTTGTGGTTCTCCTCCGGTGTCGCGTCACTGTTCATCGGCATGGGGGGAAACGCGTTTGTCACCTACGTGAGCAAAGGCAGTCTTGTGACGGCGAACCTGATCCTGAACATAGGCTTCGCCGTCGCGATGGGGCTCTTTGGAGTCGGGGTCGCCCAGTATGTGGTGGCCGCCGTGCTCGCGCTAAAGTGGAGCATGCGCCAGCAGCAGCTCAGGAAGACGGGAGCACTCCCCGAGCCCGAGGGACCTCGGACAGATCCTGAAAACCCGGGTCGCCGCAGGGTGGTCCTTGGGGTGGTGTTTACGGCGATTGCGACACTAGTTTGGATCCTTCGTCTGTATGTTCGCATGTAGACGCTCTTCTACCTCGACCTAGGCGATGTCAGTAGCTGGGCCTTATCCACAAAGCCGCCGACGCCAGTCGATTTGTGGGTAAGGGATAGCCGCCACATCGGCCCCGTGTTTCTCAAGCGGCCTGACGGCATCGAGGCGTGCCTATGTGCAGGCCATCGCGCTCCTGGTCTACACCCTGATCCAGAAGAAGATCCGTGACTCCATGGCCACGACGGAGCGTCCGCTGCAGGTCTCCTGGCGCGGTGAGATGCGCAATCCGACGGCGCAGATCATCCTCGATATGATGGAGCGTATCCAGACGATCACGGCTAGCATTGGGCCCAAGCGTTACAAGATCTA
>JAJYNV010000132.1 GCA_021786135.1 Bacillota bacterium | reverse complement strand
TGATTGGAGGAGCAGGGGCTCGGGCTCTACCTCGCCTTCAGTTGGGCCACAAGCGGCAATCCCCTGCAGTTCCTGGCGCAACAGGCCACCTGGCACCGCCATTTCACAGGTGGTGCCTTCGCTCTGGCGTACGCCTTGATCCATATCTTCTATGGCCAGGGTCTGCCGCTCGCCATCACCGATTTTCTGGCGCCGCTCGCATTTCTCGGACTGATCGCCTTCGATCGCGGGCGACTGTCGCTCGGCGACAAGCTCTATGTCTTTTTCGGAGTGCTGTCGATCCTCGTCGACCCTTCGATTCCCAACGGCTTCGTGCTCATGAGCGCGACACGTCTCGTCATGCCCTACTTCCCCGTTTACCGCGTCGCGGCCGAACGTCTGACCGAGCGGCAATGGCGCATAGCGTTGGGGGTGATGGGGGTCCTCCAGCTCTGGTTCTGGTTTACATACACGCACTGGTGGTTTTCCGGGTGATCGCTAGATCCAGTCTTGGGTCACTCTAAGTTTGTTCCGCTACGGTTCTAGAAGGCCCCGCACCGGACACTTTGTGTGTTACCTTAGTTGGCGGCTGTATGGGCCTAGAGATTTCAAGAAAGCAGATCGACGCACTGCGTCAGAACGTCGAAGGAGGATCTTCTTGCGCATACTGATCATCGGTGGCGACGGTTACCTCGGCTGGCCGACCGCCATGCACTTTGCCCAGCGCGGTCACGAGGTGGCGGTCCTAGACAACATGATCAAGCGCCGCTGGGAAGGTGAACTCGGGGTTGCACCGCTCTGGCCCATCGCTTCCCTGACCGAGCGCGCGCAGGCTCTGCGGGAGACCACTGACCGCGAGGTCGAGGTTTTTGTCGGCGATGTCGGCGACAAGTCGGTCATCCGTGGCGTACTGTCGCGCTTCATGCCGGACGCCATCGTGCACTATGGCGAGCAGCCTTCGGCCCCGTTCTCGATGATCGATGTCGAGCACGCCATCCTGTCGCAGTCCAACAACGTGCTGGGCACGCTGCAACTTGCGTTCGCCATGCACGACATCGTGCCCGACGCCCACCTCATCAAGCTGGGCACGATGGGCGAGTACGGCACGCCGAACATCGACATCGAAGAGGGCTACCTCGACATCGAGCACAACGGGCGGCGCGACCGCCTGCCGTTCCCCAAGAGCCCGGGCTCCTTCTACCACCTCTCCAAGGTCCACGACTCGCACAACCTGATGTTCGCATCGCGGATCTGGAACCTGCGCGTCACCGACCTCAACCAGGGCGTCGTCTACGGCACCGACACCGACGAGACCGCGATCGACCCGCGCCTCGCGACCAGCTTCCACTATGACGAGTACTTCGGCACGGTGATCAACCGGTTCGTGGCCCAGGCCGTCGCTGGCATGCCCCTCACCGTGTATGGCACAGGCGGCCAGAAGCGTGGCTACCTGAACATTCGCGACACCCTGCAGTGCGTCGAGATCGCTGCGATGAACCCTGCCTCGTCGGGTGAGTTCCGTGTCTTCAACCAGTTCACGGAGCAGTTCACCATCGACGAGCTGGCTGACCTCGTGGTGGCTGCGGCCGCCAAGCAGGGCATCCGCGCCGAGAAGAAGTCGATTCCGAATCCGCGCGTCGAGCTCGAGAAGCACCACTACAACCCGCGCAACAGCGGTCTGCTGGCCCTGGGCCTCGAGCCCCACCGCCTGACCGTCGACGTGCTCGCGAGCATGGTGGCCTGGGCTGCGCAGCACCCTGAGCGCATCAACCGTGACGTCATCATCCCGACCGTACAGTGGCGCAAGCAGCCCGAGGGCGTTCGCGAGATCTGATCCAAACCGAGACCGAGCGGGAGAGGGGGTGCAGGCATGCGTCAACGGCTGTGGACGTGGGGAATTCCGGCGGTCTTCTCCCTGGCCGGCATCTATGCCGTCATGAAGAGCCTCGGCTCCTTCAACATGCTGCTCCACGTGCACCCCCACTGGCCCGACCTTCTGCTGGTGCTGGTCGTCTACCCTATCTTCGCGGCCGGCAGGGGCCTGCGCTTCCGCCAGCTGCTCCGGGACGAAGCCACGTGGCAGAAGACAGTCGGCCTGGGCTGGCTCTACTCAGCCGCCTGCAGCGTGCTGCCTGGCGGCATTGGCGAGGTATCGCTGCCGCTCATCTATCGCAGTGCACCAGGCGGTCCGGCACACGCGACGGCGGCTATGGCCGTGGCCCGCGTGCAGGACCTGCTCTCCTGGCTCGTCATCCTCGTCATCGCCGGTTTCGCCGTGTCCGCTCTGCCCGCAGGCTCGATGGCACTCCTCGCCATTTCGCTCGTGGTGACGGCGATCGCCACCCTCGTCGTCTTCGTCCCCCCCGTGCGGCGCCTGCTCTTCCGCATGGCGGGACTCCTTCCGTGGCCGCGGCTCCACCGCTTTCTGGCGCAGATCGACGAGCGCCTCGGCGATATGGTCTACAACCTGCCGAGCTGGATTGTCACCTTTGCGCTCCGCCTGCTCAGCATCTTGTCCTACTACCTGTCGCTGCGGGCCTTCGGTGCCCCCGTCACATTCGCGGAGGCGTCGGTCGGCGGTGCGCTGGCCGCACTCCTGCTCGTCCTGCCTGTGCAGGGCGTCGCGGGACTGGGCACGGTTGAGGTATGGTGGATCATGATCCTCCGCCTCTTCGGTACACCCTGGTCGGTCGCCGCTGTCGCGGCGATCGGCGTGCACATGACCCTGCTGGTGTTGTCGGTGGCCGTCGGCGGCTTGTCGTTCAAGACCGCCCCTGGTCTTCTATCCGCCACATGAACGGAGGAACCACGCCATGAGCGCACTACGCGTCGGCGGCATTCTCGTCGCACTCATTCTGGGCTTCATCGTCCTGCGAGGGCTCTCGCGGCGTGCACCGACGGCCGCTGACGGGCTCGGCTTCCTGGCCGCGCTTATCCTTCTGGCGGTTTCGTTCTTTCCGGGGCTCGTCAACGTTCCCACCGATCTCCTGCTGCTGGGCCGCGCCCCGCGCGGACGCCTGCTCGCACTCATACTCGTCTCCAACCTCGTTCTCTGGCTCTACACGTTCTGGTCCGCCGGGCTCCACCGCCGCCGCCACGAGCGCGCGGACGGGCAGCTTGAGGCGCTCGTGGCCCGCATAGCGTCCCAGGGGGCGAATCCCGACCTCGGCGGCATCGCGATCGTGATGCCCGCCTACAACGAAGAGGAGTCCGTGGCACAGGTGGTGCATGGCCTGCCGACCGAGATACTCGGGCAGCCTGTGCACCCGGTCGTAGTCGCGGACGGCTGCAGCGATCAAACGGCGGCCGTCGCGCGCAGCGCGGGCGCGCTCGTGCTTGACCTGCCGATCAACATGGGCGGCGGCGCGGCCATTCGCGTCGGCTATAACTTCTGCGCACAGAGCTCAGCACGCGTGATCGTCACCATGGATGCGGACGGGCAGCACCTCGCGTCAGACATCGAGGGGCTCGTGCGACCCATCCTGCACGGCGAAGCCGACTTCGTCATCGGCTCGCGCCGCCTCGGCACGTTCGAGAAGGTCAGCACGCTGCGCAGTGCCGGTCTTTCGTTCTTCAACTTTTTCCTCAACCTGCTGCTGCAGACCGATCTCACCGACTGCTCGTCCGGCTTCCGGGCCTTCGATGCGCACAAGCTGACGCACCTCGAGACTTCGGAGAGCCAGTACCACACCTCGGAGACCATCATGCTCGTGCGGCGCCTCGGCCTTGTGATCGCGGAACGCCCGATCACGGTGCAGCGCCGCATCGCGGGTCAGAGCAAGAAGGGCAACGACCTTGTCTACGGTTACCGCTTCGCGCGCACCATGCTGACGCGCTGGCTGCGCGGGTAGCCGCAAAGTGGCAAAGGCGGGAGTGACGGCACCGCTGCGTAAGGGCCTCGGCCAAGTGCTGAGGCCCCTTGCGCACGTCCTCGGGCACTTCGCCCAGGTGCTGGGGCCGCGTGTGCACGCCCTCGCGCGCCTCATGCCCCCGGCGCGCAGGCGGGAACTCGCCCGGCAGGGCACGACGCGGTACGGATTCGGCATGGGCCTCGCCCTCTATCTTGTCATCACACTCGCGGTGCTGGGGAACTCGGTCGTCCACCCGACAGCCAGCTTTCCGGGCTATGGCGGCGACGCGGAGCAGTACATGTGGTACCTTGGCTGGTTCTGGCATGCGGTCGGGCTAGGTCACAACCCGTTCGTCACATCGCTGCTCAATTACCCGTACGGCATGAACCTGATGTGGAATACCTCCATCGTGGCCGAGTCGCTGCTCCTGGGGCCTCTTGCCGCCTTCGTCGGCACCGCGGCCATGTACAATCTCTGGTTCCTGCTCAACTTCGTACTGGCGGGCGTGCTTGGACAGGCGATCCTGGGCCGGCTGGGCGCACGTCAGTGGCTCGGCATCGTGGGCGGCCTGCTCGTCGTCACCTTGCCCTACCTGGACACGCAGGCCCTTTCGCACATCAGCCTGCTCACGATCGAACTCCTGCTCGGCCTACTTCTCGTCCTGATCAAGCTCATCCAGGACAAGCCGCGCCGCGCCTGGTTCTGGGGCGTATTGGCGGGTCTCCTGCTCGCCATGCAGTTCTACACGCTGCTCGAAGTGCTCGTCAGCGCCACGCTCACCTTCATTCTCACGCTGATCGTCGCCTGGTTCGCCGCTCGCCAGGACCTCCTGCGGCTCTTGCGACGCATGCCGGTGTCAGCTGTGGTAGCCGCTGTGATCACGGCAGGCGTGCTCGCTATGCCAGGCGTCTTCGAGATGCTCTTCGGCCCCTACCGCGTCTTCAACTCGGTACAGCCGCCAAACACGTACGTTGTCGACCTCGTAAACCTCATCCTGCCGACCCACGCCTTTCTCGTGCATTTCCCCGGTACCGATCCGGCCGCGTGGTTCACGGGTAACTATGCGGAGGACAACGGCTATCTGGGCATCCCGGCTCTCCTGCTGCTGAACTGGGCCATCCGGCGGCTCTGGCATCGCCCCCTGGTGCGCGTCCTCGCGCTGGTGGCGGGGATCGTCACCCTGCTGGCGCTGGGACACAGCCTGCACCTGCTCGGCTGGCCGTCGCCGCTGCCGCTGCCCTGGGCCGCATTCAGCCTGCTGCCGTTCATCAAGGACCTTCTGCCCGCACGCTTCATGCTTTACACCGATCTTGCCGTCGTCGCGATCTCGGTACTGGCCGTCGAGGACTATCTGCGTCATGGCGGCACCGGAGCAGGAAACCGGCCCTATTGGCTCCTCGGACTCATGGTAGCCACGTGGCTGCCTGTGCTGCCCTACCCGAACACGACACTGCCGCAGGCCAGTGTCGACATGGTGTCCACGTCCACGATCGCCAGGGCGCTGCGCAACCAGCCCACCTATGTGCTCACCGTGGCCTTCCCTGAAACCATGCAGATGCTGCAACTGTCTGATTACAGTTTCCCTGTGGCGAACGTGTACGGCCACAACAGCAACACGATCGCGCGCCAGCAGCAGCTCCAGGGCGTGCAGGTGCTGATGAACCCCAACCTTGCGCCGGAGATCTATCAGACGATCCTCGTCGACGACCTGATGCGCCTGCACGTGACGCGGCTTTACTTCCTGCCGAGGCCAAACTACGGCGCGTCGACCCTTCCGCAAGAGGCTCTTCGCCAGATCAACGCTGCGCTCGGCCCACCGATCGCCGCGTCCCCTACGGGCAGCATCGTCTGGCGTGTGCCCAAGGCACCCGTCTTCGACGAGCTCCAGCAGCCCTGAAAAAAGGTGTCGGCCACTTCGAGGTGGCCGGCACCTTTTTCAGTTGCCTCTGCGCATCCCCTGGAATCCCTGCACGCGCTCAGCCAGTCCCGGTGGCCAGTCGTTCAGGATCTGGTCCACGCGGAGCGGTGTATCCCGTAGGTCTAGTGCCTCCCGCGTGATCGGGAGATCGCGGTCATCCGCCACGACCGTCACCACCGGTTGGAGGGGGCACCCCTGATTGAGGGCTGTCACCGCACCCAGGAGTCCGTTCGTGAGCCGCACGATCTCACCGA